>JAUXFK010000180.1 GCA_030623035.1 Deltaproteobacteria bacterium
TATGCAGTAATGATACCTTATCCGGGAACCCCTGTTTATGAGAAGTATTATAGGGACGTGATAGATTTATCAAAACCGGATGTATGGAAATATTTCACAAGCCTTGGTGGTAGTCTGACCGGTTTTGGCAGCAAGAATTTTACAAATAAAGAATTAAACAAGTTTTTAACGCTTGCGTTTAGAAGATTTTATCTCAGACCGGCAAAGATTTTCCAATTGATCAGAAAAGTTAAAGGGCTTGATCAACTGAAGGAATATTTGAAAGCAGGTTTGGCGCTTATCCATAATAAAAGCTGAGACTGCAAAACAACTTATAGCCAGCGAAACTGTAAGATATGGTGGCGCGAATTTAGTGGATCATCTCCGATCTTCTTACTCTTTTCTCGCAACAAAGAAAACGCTTAAACCAAAAGGAGGGTGAATTATACGCTCTGCAAATTTAAATAACGGCACGCAAAGATTATATATGCTAAAAGCCTTTTGAGAATAAAGTCTCTTCTTCATCAGGACATGAACAATAAACCACCCCACAGCACCTGTCAGATTCAGGTAAAAGAGCTTTTCAATTTTGAAACCGGCCTTTCTTAATTTAGTAGACAATTCTTTCTTTGTATAACGCCTATAATGCCCCCCCTCAAAATCAAGGATTGAGTATAATAATTCCATTGCAGGGACCACGCTTACCAAGCGGCCGCCCTTTTCTAATATCTCATAGGCATTATCCAAGGCATACTGGTCGTCCTTAATATGTTCAAAGGTATTCATTGTGATTAGAGTGTCAGGCTTGTATTCTTTTAATCCTCTCACAGCCTTTTTGTCGGACATGTCAACTACAACCGAATCAACATTATCCTTTCCCATAAAGCGCTCGTTAAAGGCCTTTATGTAATCTTCAGAATAGTCCAGGCCCATTATGAAGGGCCTGTCAATAAAAAATAAGGTGAGATTTCCATTGCCACATCCAATGTCAAAGACTCGATCCCCTACATAGTCATTCATCAACCCACTCACCCATTGATAATATTTGTTCATTGAAGAGAGGATCTCCATATTCTCAACAAGTGTAGAATCAAATTTTGTTATTTTCTGGTATCTTTCAGGGTTGACGTCTGGCATTTCACTCTGTGAAAACCTGTCCCTTTCTCCCCATTTTTTAGGTCGGGTTCGATCGTAGCCCAGTAGGTATGATGAGAAGTCCCTTTCTCCACGAACGACTATAGCGAAATTGAATCAGTGTGTCAAGCTCAGAGGGCTAGGGTAAAGTCAAAAAGATCAACTTGCCCCAGGTTAATCACCCTTTAAAATCCGCGCTTCCTGCAAACTGATCGGTACAGAAGAGCCAATGGACAGAGAAGAGACAGGTTGGCTCATCCAGGTCCATTGTGAACTGATGCGAATCAGGTAATCTTGAAATTCCCGGGAGGGACTGATGGTGAAGATAAATGAACTTTGTACATTCTTTCCGTATGAGATCGTGATCTTACCCTCCTGATCTGATTTGATACGAAGGTGCAGATAATTGCCGGATGACTTATCCACATCCGGGTCAAAGCTCAGGCTCAAAGGGTGATCATGATCGATCTGATACGGCAGATAACGTCGTAAATCCCGTAGAACCGGGGCTGTTGATGCCGGGCTCAGACTATCATAGGTTCCCCATATGTACGGTAGCTTATGCAGATTGAATTCCTGTGTGTAATGGTGGGTATCGACAGAGAAAACAACCATGGGAGATGGCAAAGCGCAGTCATCGGGGTTAAGCTCAATAAACTCAGCCTCTGTCACTTGAAAGACCGAGCCATCCGGTGGGTCTAACCGGACATCACTTAACCTGACTTTAGCGTCCGCAACCAAAGGTATGGGGATCAAGATATCATCTAAGCTATCTGGATTACCTTTGTTGACCATAACCCGGATACTATTGAATTCATTAAAGGGACTTCCGTTGAAACTATAGTAAACTTTCATCAACCCACTATGAGAGATTTGGAACGTTAATTTCAAGAAATGTGATTTCAAAGAATTGAGTTGAGGGATATTGCCAAGGTCCAGAAAGCCACTGATAAAAGGATCAAAGGTCCCACATCTGAATTTCATACCCTTTGAGCCCTGAAGCTTTTTGAGATCATGGATTAATCCTGGCTGAACGAGTTCCAGGTGATGTCTCTCTCCGGAGGTGTAATAGCAAGATATGTCCGCTCTAACCTTATTCGCATCGAAGCTCTTATCGACCCATATCTCATAATTATTCAGGTTCACCAGCGGGGTATAGTTCCTATATATGAATTCGGCAACACGGTACGAGCGTATCTCACCAGGCACACCATCCACAGAGTCCAATGCATTGTTTTGATTGAATATAATGAACGGCAGCCGGTTCTTTTTTAGATGACCATCGAGTTCCTCGATGAGGTGCTCCTGTGTCAGCTCCGAACTATGACAGGCACTGTGTATAAAGTAAGCGGGATGTTTACGCGCAGCAAAGAAATATAGAAGCGTGGCATTGGAAAAATCATAGAAGGTCTGGTCTTTTTCCAGGTAATGATTGAGAAAACGGACTACATCATCGTGAGATCTATCTTGTATTTTCACGCGACTATCTTCCCTGCTCCACGGTTTGAATGTAAATATCTTCCTGTTTAAAGAAAAGACAGGGGATTCATCTTTTTCCGAAACCATATGTTGCGAGACAATAGAATAAAAAGGGACGGATGGTGGTGCAACAGAATAAAAAAATACAGAGACAGAGAGAAATAACCACATCGACCTCGATCTTCCGAGACAATTCAGAAAGAAAGGCACAAAGCAGGCTAAAAGAATAAACAGGTAGGGATTCCAACAACCTTCATATAGGGAATGTCTGTCCAAAGATCGCAGTGATATGACCAGAGAAGTCACCGCAAGGAATGTAAGGAGATGCCTCAACGGGTCAATCGGCTTTCTATAAAAAAATACCCTCAGTATGAAAAAACCTATGTAAAAGACCGATATGCCAGGAAGGATGAAGTATTGGAAGACTGCTAAGCTATTGTAAGCATGAATTACTTTAGGATAAGAACTGATAGATACCTGGATGGTTGCATAGTGAAGATTTTGCATGACCAGATCTAAGATCGATTTATCCTTCAGTATTAGCATAAGAGTGTAACCGGCTGCTGCAAGACCATAGACGAGCAAGAACGATGTAACAAGCGCTCCGGGTTTCAGGTTCGGGCTGGATCGTGTCCAGCATGCGCCTCCAAGGACAAACAACGCGGCGGCGGCGGCGGCAATCCCGAAATCGACTCGCCAAGCTTGCACGAATAGGAGCGTCAACCAAAGGGAGATCAATCTGAGAAACGTTGGATATTTTAGTGTGTAGTATATACAGAGTCCTGCGAGGATAAATATCGAATAATAAGGAGGGAAGATATGATCTGTCGGCATACACATGAGCACAACAAGACTGAATAGGGGATTTGTCAATTTCATGAGGAGGGCATAAAAAAGCAGGAATGCGATTGTAGCCGGAAGCCATCCGTGCATGAACCCATCTCCCCACAAGAGCATTTCAAAACCTCTACTTCCGTTTAGGAGACGGTAAAAAATCTGGGGGAACATGTCACAGAGGCCATGCGCCGGATAGAAGTCAACAAATGGAATACTCTTGAATTGGAACAATTGCTGCACTGGGAGAACGGACTCACCGGTATGAAAGACATCGAATTTACCAAACGTGATAGAGTGACGATAGTTGATGAAGAATACATTAGTGGCAATGATAGTCGGGTAGTAAACCCGCGAGATGATAGATGAGTTCCTGGGCAGAGATCTCGTTTGCCTCAAGCAAAACGTGAATATGCCCACACTGATTACAAACAGGACCAAAATTAATGCAAGGGCAATATTTCTCGGATTTATTGGAATCAGTCTGACCAGTGTGAGCTGAATCTCATTGGCGATCGGCATAGAAGCAGGTATGAGAACAAGCGGAATACCGGCGTATACAAACGCCCTGTCTATGTGTGAGTGTATAAATCGGCCCGATAAAGAGAGCAACGTGCGAGACAGACTATAAAAAAGATGGAAAAGACACCAAAGAGCGGCAAAACATATAAAGAAGTCTCGATCAAAGGCCATAGACTTCTCAAAGAAAGCACCATAAGCAAGAATCAACTGGTATGGGATAGCGAAGCTTATGACGAGTATCGCATAGTTTGGAAAGTGAGTTGTTTCTCTATTAATTATGGTTTTGGAAAAGATACCCTTCCCGAATATAAATAGCAAAAGAAGGATATCCAAATATAGTAAGAAAGACAGCGTATTTTGAAAAACCGGATTTTGAGTAAAAACGTAGATGATGAAATTGGCAATGCCCACCCCTGAAAAGATTGATAGCGCTGATTTTTCAACCGAAACACTGAAATGCGAGTTTCCACGTTTCCATAGGCGATTGAAGATCATACAGGTAAGAAAGACCAGGCAAAAGGTAAGGATGAAGAGGAAGATTATTTTGATATAGATATAGGTACGCAGATTGGCGTCGACGCCCATCAAGGTGCAGATGCCCATTGCCCGATATTTGAAATGGGTCAGATCAGTAACAACCGTTTCGTAATAAGCAGATATGCTCACCAGACCGGACAGTGTGCTGAGCAAGATGATCCAGAGCTCAGGCGGCTCTTTTCCAATTGAGTGAAGAGACCTGCCGGTTACCCAACCTCTCACATGTTTAATCCCATTCATAATCGGAGAAGATTTTCTTCTTCTATTGATCTCTTATCTCAGCTCCTTGATCTTACTGGTTCCGCGTTTTATCTCGCAACCCGTAACTCATGACCCATAAACCTACAAGTGATTCCGGGGTTCCGTGAGGATCGGTAATCAATCATCTTTTATAATCTTATATACTCCAGGCCCTTTTATAAAACATTCCAGTTTATGAGCGGATATCTTATCGATCTGTTTTAAGTATTTATTGAGTGTATGTTGCCACCCGACAAAATAGAGACACCCGTTGTATTGCGATTCATAAAATTTTTGAGAAGGAAGTTTAAGAACTTTTCGGCTTTCAATACGAGGCAAAGTAATCCATGACCCATTTATAATCTTACAATCTGAAATGACAGCATAATAATCCAACGGTTTATAGGTTTGCATTGTTACACACCAACCCTTGCCCCTTACCGTAGTGCTCTCTGTAATTAAGTTACAATCACATCCTTGTGAAAGTTTATTTAAAACGTTTTGGACGCTCTTCATCTCACTATAAGAGATCTTTTGCACATTAACCATCTTGTAGGCAGATCGGAAATCATTAATATATATTAAATATAATACAGGCAGTATAATAAAAAAAGCTATATAAAACATTTTGATACCCGATCTATTCTTCAATTTTTTTACCAGGGTACAGATAAAGATAAAGAATATCGCCCCAAGTAAGGCATAATAGTTGTAAGAGAACCACCTTATATAATCTGGGTGAAAAACGGGTTTTGTCAAAAGACCAATTATTAAGATCATGCTTCCTATTATTGATAAAGAAAACACTAAGATCCCACGAAAGATCGACTCTTCTTCTTTATTAAAACCGCGACACTTAAAAATAAACCTTTGCAGCATAAAATACAAACACGGTATGAGAAAAAACATTACTAAAAAAATCTGTTTAAAATACCATTTTTCCCCCACATCAATAAAAACCCAAAAGAAAGAAGAGTTCTGAGTACATGCTATCATCTTAAAATGTGTCCAAGCTTTGGCAAATGAAGGTGCACCTGCATGATATGAAGGAATGCTACCACTCTTTGAAGTAAGATAAACCATAGGTAGAAAAAGTAAGACTGCACTTGAAAATAGTAATAAATATTTGACAATATCTTTTCTAAGCTCACTAATATTTATTGATATATGAAAAAAGATAAGTATGGAAAACATAAACAGA
>JAUXFK010000159.1 GCA_030623035.1 Deltaproteobacteria bacterium
AATATATTGACATATTTCGAGGATTAAAATCTGAGCCTGACACAGAGATTGGGCAAAAGGGCCATTTATGGATGAACACTTTTATGAAATGTTTCTGTCTAACCCCTTTCATACTTTCCCATCAGTTCTGTATTTACAAGTATATGACCTTTCATCGCTTCTTCAACCTGCTGCTTCGTTGCGCTTTCCGGGAGATCCAGCTTCGTATCCAGGGCATATAGCTTAAAGAAATAGCGATGTTCTCTGTCTGGTGGACATGGACCAAAGTAATTCGTGTTACCTGCCGTACCAGAACCTGGTGTGCCCTCAGGTTCTGTGCCCTCCTTGATATCACATGCACTTACAGGGATGTTAAAGATTACCCAATGATCCCACATACCATCTTCTTTCAGTTCTTTTGGAACATCAGGATCATCCATAATGAGCACAAGACTCTTTGCATCTGAAGGCACGTCGGATATCATTAATGGAGGACTGGTATTGTCTCCATCACAGGTGTATTTTGCGGGAATTTTTCCTTCATGATCGAAGGCTGAACTTGTAAGTTTCATTTTCTTTACCTCCTTTGACTAATTAAATTCTTAGAAACATCAATAATAATTGACCATAACCTATGACAATAAATTATATTTCAGTTTGTACAAGAAAACAAAAACAAAATCAACAAAATTCAGTTTAAAAATAGATATCGTTTCCTTTTTCACCTTAGGGCGGATGAATGACCCTTTCGAAAATCAATTGCCCCTATGACCACCGCAGCGGGCAGACCAAAGATCAGGTTGAAAAATTTCTTAATGGCATGATCCAGTATGGCAATTGTAACAGCAATGTCAAAAGGTACATCAAATAAAATTAAAAGAGAGGTTAAAATGCCCTCATACATGCCAACACCACCTGGCGTAAAAGGTACAGTCTTTCCTAAATTACCGATTGAAACCGAAAGGATAATAACGATGAGCGGAATCTCTTTACCCACAGCAATGGAAACCATATAACATGTTAATCCATCGAATAGCCAGATTATTACAGATAATAATAGTGTCTCTATCAGCAGTCTTTTATTGGATAAGATTGTATGGTAACTATCGTAGGCATCCTTTATCTTCAATACGGTTAATTTTAGAAAGTTATTTACAAATCTCTCAACCGATTTATCAAAAAATTTAGATATTACTTTATTTTTATCTAAAATCGCAATAAAAAACGGAACGCTTACAATAATCATGCAAAAAGAGATTGTTATTGGTATCCACCAGGGAATTCTTCCTTTAAATGATAATAAAACGGCTGGGATAGATAGCATAATAAGAGCCAACAAGTCCAATATCCTTGTTTGAAGAATTATGGCAGCAGCATTTCCAACCTTGATTCCCTTCAACTTCAAAAAACCCGCTGTTGCAATATCTCCAAGCTTTGCCGGGAGGATCGTGTTTAAAGCATATCCTGAAATATGTATTTTAAAAAGATCTTTCTTCTTGATATTCTTTCCAGCGAAAGTTGTAAATCTCTCCAATCTCCATGTCCTGAAATACCAGGATATTGCATAATTAATCAGCGATGCTGCGATCCAATAGGGAGATGTTTGGAGAATGATATCTAAAATTCGTTCATATCCTGCGTAATAGATCAGCCCTATTAGTATTCCAATTCCAAAGGCCAATGCAATTATTTGAGATACACATGTTTTTGTTGGTTTTTTCAATATTTCTCACAATCATTGTATCTTGGAATATTTTTTACTGTTTGACTTCTTAGATATACAATGCTAAATTTTTGATTTTTTCGTAACAGTTTAGCTTTTTGAAATTTTAGTTGCTAAGGCGATGGTCAAATTTTAACCCGTGCAAAACTCACTACACCGCTCAAACAGATGCATGCATTATAAATGTGACCGCCGTTGCTGTTTTAACTCAATAGTCATTTATTTTTAAAACCTATTGAAACCACAGGGCAATTCGCCTCACAACACATAAGTAGGCATTAAATGAAAAGAACAGCATTTTCAAAGATGGCCTCGCAGCCAGCATTTCTTTTTATGGCCTTTGGTCTGATGTTGTTTCTCAGACTAATTTACCTGGAAAGTGATCCTTCATTTCTTATGAATCGTGCATTTATCACTGACGAAGGCTGGTGGGTTCATAATGCACGAAATGCCGTGCTGTTCGGCAACTGGATAATAGACGAGTTCAACCAGGCTTTGTATATCGCCCCATTGTTCTCCATAATTGAATACTCTGTATTTAAAATTCTAGGAGTTTCGATCTTCTCTGCAAGGTTAGCTCCTGCAGTGGCCGGTTCATTATCAATAATCGTCTTCTATCTGCTCCTTCGTAGATTTTGGGATAAAGAAAAGTCAGCTTTGGCCACTTTGTTTCTTGGTTTTAGTGCTATACATATTCATTACAGCCGGATGGCCTTTATAGAGACAACTCTTATTCTGTTCCTGTTATTATCTCTCTATTTTTGGGTAAAGGGAAACGATCATTGGATATGGGGCTTCTTCTCTGGTATATGCATTGGAATGGCCTTATTAACAAAATTAACGGCTGTTTTCTTTTTCCCCATATTTCTAATCCTATGGTCAATGGAACTTATCAGGAAAGAATTTGTCATAAAAAAGTCAATTCTGTTCGCTATCGGTGCATCTATAGTAATATCGCCGTATCTCATCTTTTTTGTCCTGCTAAGGTGGGAAGAATGGTCTATTAATTTCGGCAGCTCATACAACTCAATAACTCCATACAGGGTATGGAAAATATTTACAAACACCACCTTTAGCTTAACTCCCATACTCTCATCGATACTCTATTTATATCTTTTTGGGTTTTTTCGAAGGTTGATCAAAAGATGGAAAGATACAATTATGGAGATTGATTATCTGGAAGTCCTCTCATTAAGCATATTTATTGGAAATGCAGCTTTTCTTATATTCTTTCCATCTCAACCAGAGAGAAGGTACCTCGTATCTATTATACCGTTAGCGATTATTGGCACAAAAGTGCTTTATCACTTAGAAGACTACCTGGACATTGAATGGTTGAGCACTAAAAGAGGAACTGCATTTTTATTCTTAATCCTTTTCCATTTATGGATTTATATGGCATATATGTTGCTTTTCATTTGCAAGATACTATCCATTGATATCTTGAATTTTCCTCCGGTTTATCTCGGTAATATATGCAGGATAGTCCTTGACTTTTTTGTGGACAACATAACCAATAACCCGAAAATATTTTTCCCCATTTTATTCATGCCGGCTTTCATCTTTATTTTCGGGGTGTTCTGTAAGACCATTAGAACAAATTATACAAACCCTCTTTTGCGAAATATCCTTACATATGGAGTGCTTCTATTTTTTATAGTTCAATCCCTACAGATTGCACCCTTGATTATTTGCCCAACATATAGCATCAAAGAGGCATCTAGGGAAATCAGAAACATTGTTGGAACAGGATCTGTTGCTTTGCACTACAGCACATTAATGATCGATACTGAGGCGTCCTTATTGGTTCCCCACTACAATGACAGGAATTCTCCGGTATTTGAGAGGCTTAGACCTGATTTTGCTTTGACAACATCCCTTGATAACGGTCAAGACTTCGATGAAAACTATGTTGTTTATATGGCTCAAAAAGAAAAAGTACCCCCTCAAAGTACCCTCATCAAGAAATTTTATCTATGCCCGTTTGCTGGAATCGATCATAGGTTTGTCGTTTGTCTATGGCAAATTCCAAAATAAACTTCTATCCCTGCACTTTCTATCGAAAAGGGATTTAGGCGTATTCTTCAATAATTTCCTTGCCGTATCTCACCATATCGTGAATCCACGCATATCTAAACCTGCCGTTTCTGCCAGAAACCTTCAAATTACTAAAGCCTTTAAGGAATGAATTTATTTCCTGTACTTTTTCTTCAAAACCTATCTCCAGTATGGGGTAGGCATAGTATATCCTGTTAACCGTTGCATCTATGATTTCATCCTCTCTTATCCAGCCGATTTGGGCAAATTTCGAACAGACGGACTCAATGAGTTTTTCATCCTCCAGCCCCCAAATTTCATCCTCTTGCTGAGATGGAATCTCTGCAACCAAGGAGGTCTTGCCAGGGGGAGACATGGCTTTGCTCCTGTTTTTGGGTTCATATATCCTGGCAAATGGGAAACCTGAGCCAGGAAAATAGACTGTAGCAGCCTTGGTAACCGATTCTTTATTTAGAAAAAGAGCAACGAGGATCACATTGCGGTAGCGAAGCCCTTTTGCTAAAGTTAAGATTTCTTTGGATGGTGATGGCTCCATAATATTCAATAAAAGGTTTAATGGTAAAGAACTTATTACCTCGTCCGTGTCGATCCTCTCTTGTCCATTGACCTCTATTGCCTCAATCCGATTCGAATTATGAAATATTTTAGTAATTTTGGAATTTATCAGGATATTATCTTTTCCAGAAAATTCTCCCATTTTTTTTGCAATTGTGCCGATTCCCATTTCAGGATAATAAAATGAACCATCCAAATGTTTCGTTTTTGCTTTTTGTCCTAAGATTGCCTCCACAAGAAAAGTCCTTAAGTTCAGCCCCTTCATCCGCTTACCAGCAATCTCTGGTGAAAGTCTATCACAGGATACTCCCCAGAGTTTTTCAGAATAATTCAATAAAAAAATCTCAGCTAAGGTCTTTCCATAGGTATGCAAGGCGAACTCCTCAAAACTACCGTTTGTTTCCCTCTTTCTCAACCTTGAGCTTCCCACATCAACCACGGCCTTTGAAAAAGGCCGAAGCCCCATATTTTTCATCAAATTAAACGGTGATAAGGGAAAATCTATAAACCTGCCATTGTGATATATCTGACTCGGGACATACAGCTTTTTTAAATTTTCACCAAGCAGCACTTTTATCTCTTTCGTCACTTCTTCATCTTGATCATGAAAACGATGGGCACCCAAATCGAAGAGGAAATCTCCGTGTTTTAAAGTAACACTGTTACCTCCTATCCGGTTATTTGACTCATAAATTTTGAAATGTAATCCCTTTTTTTTCGCATAATAACCCGATGAAAGGCCGGCCATACCTCCACCTAAAATTGCTATATTTGGGTGTTTTTTACTTTGATAAATTCCCATATAATCCTCATTCATTAATTCATTCGCTTCGAAAAATTCCCTTTAAGAAGAAAATCGGATACCAGATTTACGAGCCCCCAGATTGCGTCTGCTCCAAGGTGGCTTTCCACAGATCTGTCAAATAGGATGGAAAGGGTTGGCGAAAACTCCTGGTCACCCATCCAGAATAGATAGTATAGAGGCACCTTTGGAAAGGCAAAAAACCGATAAGAGATATCAGCCAGATCCAATGGTTCCCCTCCTATATATTCGGCTGCCATCTTAAAACCCTCTGGATCATTTCCATACCGTGTCAAAAGAGGTCTGACTCTAAGCTCGTGGGGGCCATGGAAAAAATGGGCGCTCTTCAGTTCTTGAACACCGATCATTTCCTGGCTGATGGATTCGCAACCTGCATTAAGAAGATACACCAAAGATAGTAACTCTAAAAGTGGGTTATCTATGCGTTTCCACTGGCCTTGAACCTGCCAAAATAGGCAATGTTTTTGTATATCTAAAAAGAGAGATTCTTTCAAAAAAAGAAGAAATATACCCTTTGGAGGGAAGTTAATAGCCATGGCATTTTTACAGATTTTTCCCACATCTCTCTTTTTAATATCTTCCCAGTACTGTTTGGGTACATCCAAAGCACTGCCAGAAGGCGATACTAAAGGAGGCCTTTCTCTGCGCCGCCTTTTTTGCATATCCAAATAACCACGACTGAATGGATAAGGCCCTGAGGTGAACTCACCGCAGGGAAACCTATCACAATCCCTTGGGCAATATTCAATATGTTTTTTTATTGCACATAAAAGCACAGGGCATGGTCTGCCCAAGATCCTCTCCTGTGCAGCTTTCTTCTTGAGCCCATCCTGGTTTATGCCTGAGCCGCATGTCGAACAGATACCCAAGAGATTCAATCTGCAAACATCACAGTTTATTCCACAGGCACCAGTAGACATTGCAAGGCCTCATAAAGCATGTATCTCAAAACAATGAAAATACTTACTAGGTTATTAACATATTTTATAAAGTTTATAAAGTTAACTCAATAGGACGGTGTTGTCAATGCGAATATAGCCCTGGACTTTAACGAAAAAAAATAGAAAAATACGGGCAGCGACTCTTTATTTACCCTTAGGGGGTCTACCCCACGGTAATGACGACGGCAACACTCCTGTTCTTTCTTAACGCTCTATACACCGCTCAGATAAGCTACACGCGTTAAAATTTGAACACCGCCTTCGCAACTAAAATTTCAAAAAGCTAAACTGTTACTGAATGTTTTTTTCTTGAGATATCTCGATATGATTTTTAACAACATGTTTCGCAATTCCCGTAATTTTTGAAACGAAATCAATATCAGGATTTTTATGGTAACAAGTTTCTATACGTCTAAAGTCTTTAATGTAGTGTTCTACGGCGACAAGAGAGTGTTTGGTCTCCCTTGCTACTTGGGGGAAAATAGGGAAGAGGGAAGTAGGGGACGTCCTTAGGTTATTAAATAACTTGACATAAGGGATATGTTATGTTATAAACCCAATTATGCCAAGACTTGCAAGATTAGATGTTCCTGGGGTTATCCATCACGTTATTATCCGGGGTATCGAGCGTCGCAGGATATTTAGTGACAGCAAAGATCATACTGACATGATAGATCGCATGAGCGATTTATTGCCCGCCACAAACACGGCCTGTTATGCATGGGCATTTTTATCCAACCATGCCCATTTTTTATTTAGA
>JAUXFK010000227.1 GCA_030623035.1 Deltaproteobacteria bacterium
ACTTTGGAACGATTAACATCCTAGAACAACAAGGCTTTTCCCCTGTTCTTTCTTAACGCTCACTAAGATGTTCAAACAGTTGCACGCGTTAAAACTTGACCACCGTTGAAGCAACTAAAATTTAAAAAAGCTAAACTGTTACTCTTTTTGTCATAAAAATAGCAGAATATTTCTGTTTATCCGTACTTTATGAACCTAACAACCTCGCTTAAGATATTTCTTCTGTAAACAAAATTTCCGAATTGACTGCAGTGTATGTCACAGTTTTTGATCTTTTTTCTTACCCTTCTTGCCTCTTCTGAATTCCATGCTTTTTCTGGCGTTATCTCCCGAATATTTCCCAGGGGAGGCATCTTAAAGCAGGTATGTATATTCCCATCACATGTTATACTGAGATTGGTTATGCCGACCATGCACCTCTCTACCATTGTAAGATATGGTTTCTCAAAGTATCTCTTCATGGCTTCAAACTGTTCCGGGGGGTTGAGGATTTTTGCCCCTTTCTTCTTTAGTTTGATCAATTCGTCGAGAACTCTGTTTATCTCTTTTAGATCATCAAACCAGAGATCGGTCTTCTTGTACCACTCAGGATCACTATCTATGGTTGGGCCAAGAGGATTGAATATTATACCGTCCAACCCGTTTTTTTCAACCCATTTTACAAGGTCAACGAGTTCATGCATATTTCTTTTCATTATAATCGTTGCCATACAGATAGACATCCCGCTTCCCCTGGAAGCCTCAGCCAAATAGCCGATGGATGCCATTGCCTTGTCGTATACACCTGGGATACCCCTTATATAGTCGTGTGTGTCGGGCTTTATCCCGTCTATGGATACGTGAATATATCCAAGCCCAGAGTCAACGATCTCTCTGGCCAACTCCCTTGTTATCATTGTTCCATTGGTAACCACCCCTGTAAGAACATCGTTTTGTGTGGCATACCTGATAATCTCCGTTATGTCCTTTCGTACAAAGGTTTCTCCACCTGCGAGCTGGACCCTGGTAGGGCCAATCCATCTTCTCAAGTCATATATAACCTTCTTCCACTCATCAGTAGTAAGCTCTTGCGGTTTTTCCATGCTCCATATGGAGCACTGTTTACACTTGATATTACACCTGAGCGTTACACAGAAGATGATTCGAGTCGGTCTTGAAAAACCCCTGTCATATCTGTATGATAAACCCTGCAAGCTCCTATTTCTGAACTGATTGATTGCCCATGCAAGGGTCCTGTTTCTCTTAAACATAATCTACCGCCTTTTCCCTATGGTGTGACCTTTAAGTGGTCTTTAAAGAAAGGGTATGTATCAACGGATGCTCGTGACCTCCTCAGACAAAGCGTATACCCATAGTGGTCCGGATACTGATGAATATAACCTTCAAAAAGGGAAGCAAATTCCTGGAGAAGCCCTTTTATGACCTCTTTTTTGTCTTTGCCTGTATCGATTCTCAATGCCGGATGAATAGCAAGTCGGTGTTTCAATCCTTTCTCAGTGATTATGAAAACGGGGATGATGTCCGCACCTGTCCTAAGAGCCAGATCAACCGCACCCTGTTGAAAATTGGCTTCTCTGCCGAGAAAACTTATGGAAACTGTTTTTTTACCACCCCCTCCATCCACGGTTATTCCAACGATTTCATTTCTTTCAAGGGACCTAAAGACAGGTCGCAAAGAAGATTGGATAGGGAGGTGTTTTACAGGAAGTGTGTATTCATATTTGCTCTTTATATCAAAGCCCCTTTTCTGTATCCTGGATGAAACGTCCCCTTTCCAAATCGATGCTGAAGCGCTTATCTGATTCATGGTATAACCTCTGTATCCGATTGCAGGCATTACCATCTGAAATGCTCCAAAGTGGGCCTGAAACAACAATACCCCTTTCCCTTTAACAAGAGCACTGTCAAGGTACTCCTTTCCTGACAATGTAACCATTTTTTCCATGAGATCCCTGTTCATCACAGGGTACAGCAATACCTCAATCTCTGAAACACAATAGTTTATAAAACTACCCTTTATGATCTCTTTGATCTCATCGGCACTCTTATCAGGAAAGACAATCTCTAACTCCTCTCTCATTATCTTTCGTTTTTCCCTTGAGATTAAATATAAGATCCGTCCTCCCAAGGCCCCTATGATATAGATCCATGTCAGAGGAAGAAAACGTATCATGATCCGTATCGGATACCACATAATTAGTACCATGACAGTTTTTATAAACTCACGCAGAGCAAACAATGATTAGGCCCCTTTCAATCGAAGCATAATGTTGAAAATCTTTTCAATAAATGAAGTTGCAGTGTTTGTATAATATTTTGGGTAAAGAAGGCTGCCGCCTCTTTCGATAATTCCCTCCTTAAGTGCAATTTCATACAGCTGAGTCTTAGGCTCAATGCGGATGGAGTTAAATTCAAAATGGATTCTCTTTTTTAATTCAAGTTTGGCTTTTATATAGAAAAAGAGTAACTTTAAAAAAGAGTAAGTAGACTGCCCTGGGGGATTCTTGAAGAAGTTGTAACAAACCTCTATCCCATCTACCCTCTTAAGGGTATTGTATGTATTTAAGATATCTTTTTTTCTTTGGGATTTTCCGAGTCTTATAAGAATTTCATCTGACAGGGCATCCGGAGAAAGCATGATTCGATTGCACCCTGCTTCTTTAACCAATTGAACAAATTCATCTGCGAGATATTTGTCGTGAAACCAGGCCGACCAGGAAACGTCAAGACCCCTTTCTATGATTTCTTTGCATATAGACTTGGCATGGGAAAGGGGGATATTAAACACAGAATCAACAAACATAAAATCCCTTATTCCGTATTCTTCTTTAAGTGATGCTATGTCATCTACTACCTTTTTGGGGTCTATCAGACGGTACTTCTTGCCGTTAAGAAACCCGTAAATACAGTATATACAATTGAATTCACACCCCCTTTTTGTCTCTACACCAATGGCATCCGGGATGTTCTTATAGAGATTCAAGGGAAA
The DNA here is from genome assembly GCA_030623035.1 of Deltaproteobacteria bacterium. Lineage (GTDB taxonomy): Bacteria > Desulfobacterota > UBA8473 > UBA8473 > UBA8473 > JAUXFK01. The sequence continues at coordinate 2,990 of JAUXFK010000227.1, forward strand.
GCCGGTTCTGTCCGGAAGAGGCGACTCGTTAATCTCCGGCTTCTCAGGATGACCGGTAAATCGTATTTTCCCGTTTTTCCTATAGAAGATTCCCTTAACTGTTTCGGGTTTGTCAAGATTCTGTAATAGTTTTGGAAGTGTTTGTTCAGCTTCGAGAAACACACCATAATCGATCCTGGTCTCATCTTCCATTATTTCTTGAGGAAACATTGAAAATCCAGCACCGCCAACGATTATCTTAACACTGCTGCCCAAAATACTTTTCACAATGTCTATCATCTCGCTTAAATACTTATAATAAAATACCGTCTTTCTCTTATTCGTAGAGTCAATATTGCGGACAGAGATCCCTAAGATATCAGGGAGGAACCGTGAAAGCCTCTCTTCAAACTCTGCAGCATAATCTTTTGTGACATTTGGATCGAAAAACTCAATACTATGCCCTTTTATGGAAGCTGCAAGGCAACTTAATCCTAAAGGAAACACTGGGGGTTCATCTTTGCCAAGATATCCCTGAACAAAAAGTATTTTCATTTTCTATTTATCAATCGCTTTAAAAAATGATACGCCTTTTTTGCAAAAAACAAGACATATCTCATTATCGGCATCATTGGTTTACTGTTTAGAACCTTAACGACGCTTTTGCTGATTAGAAATCTCAGAAAAATTGAAGGGAAATGTCCACCCTTTGCCAATGACATTAACATATTGAAATAGTTATCCTTCCTCATCGACCATGTCTTTGTATACACCTCTCGTTTCTCGCAAACAATATGGCCGTCCCCCTTTGCCATCTCATAAAGCCTTGTGCCAGGAGAAAGGACAAGTGAAAATGGCTGTAAATGGAAGGGTTTAGGTATCTTAGAAATCAGTCTCAGGCTTTCTATCTTATCATCATCTGTCTCATAAGGGTTATCCAGAATAAAATCATAACTCGGCGGATACATTTTTTCTTTAAATCTATGGATTATCTCGACTGCCTTCATTATCCTTTCATTGGACATTCTTCTCCGATTATACAATTCCTGAACCCTGGCGCTTCCGCTCTCGATACCCATCTGTATATAGATCAACCCTGCATCAACAAGCAACTTCATCTTTTTTTCTGTAATTGTAATAGGACTGGCAAGACAGGTAAAGGGAAGACCAATCATTTCCTTATAACGATTACAGAAATCCCTCAAACTCTCGTCAGTTTTGGCAAAGAACGCATCATCTGAAATCCATATATAACCCACATAGGGAAAATTTTTCTTAACCCAGAGCAATTCTTCCATAACATGAGGAGTTGACCTCCATCTAAGATAACGCTGCCCTTTGTAAAGATCTTTTATCGTATCGTTAATACAATATGTACATTTGTGAGGGCACCCTCTTCCAGTCATTGTTTGATAACCGATCTTATTCAGATATTTTGAGACCGTTCCCCTCTTTAAAAAAACCTTCAATAACTCAGGGGACAGGGCATGCATACTGCCATCAAAGGATATATAATGCTC
>JAUXFK010000119.1 GCA_030623035.1 Deltaproteobacteria bacterium
CACCCTATGATCATGCTGATATTATTTGCGGCCAGGGTACTGCTACCGTTGAATTTGCAGAGCAATGCCCCGGGCTGGAGATTAGGTTCATGTAACCGTGGTGAACAGGAGGCCACAACTATTCGATTTAAATTGTGCTCTTTTATATCATCCTGAATCAACTGCTGGCCCTGCTCTGAACAGATGTATTGATTGTCTTTTGAAATGACAACATTCGCCAGATCTCCTGCAAAGCCGGCAACATCATTACAGTCAACAGAACCTGCTATGTTAAACCCGCAGTGGCAGATATATACTCCGATCCTCAATTCTTCCTCTGAACTATAAATCTCAGTCATCTAACATACTCCTAAATATATTGAAAAAAACCCATTAAGTATAGAACAAATAAGAGTAAAATGCAAGGGATAATGGTTGTTTTTTGTGCAAGTAAAAAAATAGGGCAAGCTAGAAATATCTAATTTGCCCTATTATTGAATTTTATGGTCGGGACGACTGGATTTGAACCAGCGACCCCCTGAACCCCATTCAGGTGCGCTACCAGGCTGCGCCACGTCCCGTAATCGCTATAGGTATTTACTCTAGAATTCCCTTTATTGTCTCTAATTCATCTTTGATAGCCGTTAAGATTCCTTTGTATTCTTCCTTAGAGAGGGGTACTTGGGATGTTCTCTCATCTTTATGGCTGGGTTCTTTGAGTTTTCTTTTTGCCCCGGCGATGGTAAATTGCTCTTCATAAAGCAACTTTTTAATCTCTAAGATCAAATCCAGGTCTTTTTTCCTATACAGTCTCTGTTTGGACCTTGTACGAAAAGGCTTTATAATATCAAATTCAGTCTCCCAATATCTCAATACATAAGGTTCTACCCCTGTAATCTCGCTCACCTCCCCGATCTTATAGTATAACTTTTCGGGGATGGGGAAACTCAATTGATTTATTGCCCTCACTTTGGTTCTCATTCTAATCCTCAGTTTTAAAGAGTTCAATTCCATCAGGTCAATGGATTATGAAATCCAGAGAACAGAGGGTGAGGATGATCTCAGCTGTTTAATGCCCTCTTTAATACCTGACTTGGTTTAAATGTAAGGACTCTCCTGGCGGTGATCTCTATCTCTTCTCCAGTTTGTGGATTTCTGCCTCTTCGGGCCCTTTTTTTCCTAACAGAGAAGTTTCCAAACCCAGATATCTTCACCGTTTCGCCTTCCTCTAATGTCTTTTTAACGATGTCAAGAACCATCTCTACAATTTCAGCAGACTCTTTTTGGGATATCCCAACCTTTCCATAGACACTTTCAACAATATCTGCTTTCGTCATGCCATCCCTCCTCAACTATTTATTCCCTTATCCCGGCTCCTACTTTATCTACAAGGACAGAGATTAACCTTTCATGGAGCGCATTTACCTCTTTATCTGTAAGGGTTCGTTCATAAGACTGGTACTTAATTCTATAAGCGAGACTCTTCTTCCCAAAGGGGATCGGTTCACCTTTATATACATCAAAAACCTGGATGTCTTCAATAAGGTTGTTGTTAAGCCCAATTATAGCATCATATATATCTTTGGACTGGACATTGTCATCTATGATTAATGCAATATCCCTGATGATTGGTGGATATTTTGATAGGGGACTGATCCTTTTATGACTGAGTGCATGTTTGAGGAGCAGATCGAAATCAATCTCAAAAATATAAGCAGCCTTCGAGAGGCCAAAGCCTTCTAAAACCTCAGAACGAACCTCTCCCAAAAAACCGATATCATTATTTTCAATCGTAATTATGGAAGATTTGCCGGGGTATAAATACGGTATGTCGAAAGCAGAAAGAAAATTATAATCCCTGATATTTAACCCCTTAAACAGGTTCTCCAAACTTCCTTTTAGGTCAAAAAAATCAATCTCGTCTCCTGGTAAGTTCCATGATTCTCCATATCTTAAGCCTGTTGCCAGGCCCGATAGCATCTTTTTTTCTCTTGGAAGCTTCTCTTCTTTTTTTAAATAAAAGACAGTACCTACTTCAAATAGCTTTAAATTTAAATTGTTATTAAAAACATTGGTTTGCATCGTTTTGAAAATCCCCGGAATCAAGGTGGTTCTCAGTATTGATTGATCTTCTCTCAGGGGGTTCTTTATATTAATATACTTCTTATATTTATGGTCGGAAGAAACATTTAAAATAGCAATCGAAGCAGGAGAGATAAAGCTATAGTTTACAACCTCATAATAACCCATTAGCGAAAAGATGTCTTTAACATTTTTTTCTAAGACCTGGGCTGACCCCATCTTGGTAGAGGCAACTCTTGCCATGGGTGTAGTACTCGGAATCTTATCATAACCATTCAATCTTGCTACTTCTTCAATCAAATCAATCTCTCTGTCTAAATCCGTCCTGAAAGAAGGGACCCCAACACTCATTTTCCCCCCATTAAAACCCCTGACATCCAATTCAATACTATTAAGGTATCTTTTTATCTCATCTTTTTTTAGGGAAGTCCCCAAAACCTTATTCGTTTTCTTTATTCCCAAAGGGATCTCTTTATTGGGGACTGGGAAAGGATATATGTCTATTGCCCCTTTCACTGCATTCCCTCCGCATAGATGCACGATCAATTGGGTTGCCCTATTTGAGGCTCTAATTGCCCCTTCTGGGTCTATGCCCCTTTCAAACCTGTATGAAGACTCTGTCTGCAACCCCATTTCTTTTGAGGTCTTTCTAATGTTTGTTGGATTAAAATAAGCACTTTCAATAAGGATATTTGAGGAGTCTTCTTTAACCTCTGAGTTCAAACCACCCATTATCCCAGCAATAGCAATTGGCTTTTCTCCATCACATATCATCAGTGTATCACTGGATAGGGTTCTTTTCATACCGTCCAGTGAAGTAAAAATTTCGTTATCATTTGCTCGTTTAACAACCACCCTTCTTTCGCTTAAGAGATCAAAATCGAATGCATGAAGGGGTTGGCCAAACTCCATTAAGACGAAGTTGGTAATATCTACTATATTACAAATTGGGCGAATACCAACGGATTCCAGCATCCTTCTCATCCAGAAAGGGGATGGTCCTATGGCTGTACCGCTGATCAATCTGGCAGAGTATCTGGGGCATAATTCAATATCCTGTACTTCAACTGATGTCAGATCATCGATCCTTTCATCTCCCTCTTTGAATTCTATTTTTGGTATTTTTAGGGTTTTACCTGTAATGGCTGCTATTTCTCTAGCGATTCCAATAATACTCATACAATCTGGACGGTTCGGAGTGACATTCAGTTCAAATATATGATCGTTGAGGTTAAGGGCAGAAACAATATCCATACCCAGCTCAAGATCGTCATCTAATATCATTATACCATTGGAGTCCTCCCCAATTTCCAACTCTTCTTCAGAGCACATCATGCCTTCAGAGGGCTCTCCCCTGATCTTTGTCTTTTTTATCTTCATCCCATTGGCCAGCAAAGCACCATCCATGGCTAAAGCCACTTTGTCTCCAACCCTCATGTTTTTTGCGCCACACACGATTGAATAAAAGCACTCACCAGTGGTCACCTGACACAAGGAGAGTTTGTCGGCATTTGGATGGTTCTTTATAGAGGATATCTTGCCTACCACGATGTTGTTTAAGTTCTTTTCTGTCTTAATTATGCATTCCACCTCCAGACCAGCCATAGTAAGGGCATCTCCTAACTCATCTGGAGAAAGGTTAATGTCTACATACTCTTTTAACCAGTTTAAGCTCGCTTTCATTTAATACTCCGATGAATCAAAACTGCCCCAAAAATCTCATATCATTTTCAAAAAACAACCGGATATCATTGATTCCATACTTTAGCATTGCAATTCTTTCAATTCCCATACCAAAGGCAAAACCCGTTATCTCATCCGGGTCATATCCAACAACCTTGAAGACCTCTGGATCAACCATACCAGAACCCAGGATCTCTAACCATCCGGAAGAAGAACATAACCGGCATCCTTGCCCCTGGCATATAACACACTGTATATCCACTTCAGCGCTCGGTTCGGTAAAAGGAAAAAAGCTGGGTCTAAATCTCAGCCTTGTTTTATCACCGAACATCTGCTGGGCAAAGATGGTCAATACACCTTTTAGATCGCCGAATGTAATGTCATTCCCAACCATTAATCCTTCGATCTGATGGAACATCGGTGTATGGGAAACATCAGAATCGCATCGAAAGGCTTTTCCTGGAGCAATAATCTGTATGGGAGGTCTCTGTTTTTCCATTACTCGGATTTGAACCGGTGAAGTGTGGGTTCGAAGGAGCACTTCATCGGATATGTAAAATGTATCATGCATATCCCTTGCTGGATGGTCTTTAGGGATGTTCAGTGCCTCAAAGTTATAATAGTCTGACTCAACCTCAGGACCTTCAATGATCTGAAAACCCAACCCCAAAAAGATATCAACAATTTCATTACAAGTCTCGGTAACTGGATGCTTCTTGCCAATTGATACCTTTCTTCCAGATAGGGTTATGTCCAGCCTTTCCTGTGCAAGTCTTTCCTGTTTTTGCCTTTCTTTTATACTCGCTAAAGACGCCCTTATCTTTTCTTCTAAAGAGGTTTTAATCTCATTGGCAAGCCTTCCAATCGCGGGTCTTTTATCAGGTGATATATCGCTAAGCCCTCTTAAAAGGAGTGTTATCTTACCCTTTCTCCCTAAGAATTCCGTTTTTATCTGTGCGATTTGACCTTCCTTGGTCGCGTCCTTTAATGCTTCTGATGCCTCATTAAATAATTTTGTAAGTTTATCTTTCATATAAAATTATTAAAAATCAGTTGGTTAGCCACTGTCTCAAAGTTCTGTCAGGATTAATATAATACGGCCTTACTGTCCAATCCTTACATAGAAAGCTTCAATCTGGGTTTATTAAGAATCTTATTATAGGTTGTAATTTCAAAGAGTGGTCTTATGGGTCTCCTTGGCAAGATGAACAATTTTAGAAAACCCTTTGGGATCAGATACGGCTAACTCAGCAAGGATTTTTCTGTCAATGATGACATTTGCTTTATTTAAACCATGGATTAACTTACTGTATGAAATTCCTTCTAACCTTGCAGCAGCATTTATCCTGGTAATCCAAAGTTTTCTGAAGTCCCTCTTTTTGGCTCTTCTATCTCTATATGCATAATTCAGTGCCCTATCAACAGCTTCAGTAGCGGTTCTATACAGTTTACTCCTCGCGCCTCTATACCCCTTCGCAAGCTTTAGTATCTTCTTTCTTCTTTTTCTTTTCTTATTTCCTCTTGTTACCCTTGGCATTTTAAACCTCAATCAGTATTTGACTAAGCATATGGCAAAAGTCTTCTTATGTTATTTGTATCCACCTTATCCAGATATCCTATCTGTCTAAGGTTCCTTTTGCGTTTAGTAGATTTCTTTGTTAATATATGGTTGCCATAAGCTTTGCATCTCTTTACTTTTCCTTTTGCTGTTAGCTTAAAGCGTTTGGCAGCTCCTTTATTGGTCCTTAACTTAGGCATTATGTAACTCCTTAAGATCACTGATAACATCTATGTTTTTGGGGCAATGACCATGGCCATATTTCTTCCCTCAAGTTTTGGTTTTTGCTCAATTGTACCAATCTCTTCCACCTCTTCGGCGATTCTATTGAGTATTTGCATACCCTTATCTGAATGTGTAATTTCCCTGCCCCTGAAAATTATATGGATCTTTGCCTTATTACCATCCGCAAGAAACTTTTTTATATGGCGAAGCTTATACTGGAAGTCATGCTCTCCTGTTTTTGGCCTCATCTTCACTTCTTTTACCTGAATGGTAGTTTGGCTTTTCCTGGCTTCGTGGGCCTTCTTGCTTTGTTGATACTTGAACTTTCCATAATCCATTATCCTGCATACAGGGGGTGACGAATTTGGCGCTACTTCGACTAAGTCAAGCCCTTCTGCTTCTGCAGCTTTTAAGGCTTCATTTAAGGGAATTATGCCCAGCTGTTTGCCTTCTGGGTCTATAACCCTCACCTCTGGAGACCGGATACTTTTATTTACGAAAACTTTTTTAATTTTTCTATTCACCTCCCAACCTGACATTCATTTTGAATCAACTTAATAAACTCGTCTATTTTCATAGACGTTAGTTTTTCTCCATTACGCATTCTAGGTGAGATAATGTTTTCTTCTACCTCTTTATCGCCGATGATTAGCATATAGGGTATTTTTTGCAGCTGGGCCTCGCGTATTTTAAGACCCAGTTTTTCATTTCGAAAGTCCTTTTCTACCCTTATCTCATTGGAAATCAACTGATTATGGATTTCTTCGGCAAAGTCAATACTTCTATCAGTAACGGTTAGCAAAGAAGCCTGTATTGGGGCTAACCATGTTGGGAATGCACCTCCGTAATGCTCAATAAGAATCCCTATAAACCTTTCGATTGCCCCTAGAATAACGCGGTGCAACATGACAGGCCTTTTTTTATTACCATCACTGTCGATAAAAGTCAAATCGAACCTTTCTGGCAGGATGAAATCGCATTGTATAGTAGCACATTGCCATTTTCTGTCAAGGGCATCTTTCAGTTTAACGTCGATCTTTGGACCATAAAATGCCCCATCGCCTTCATTGATATCATAAGCTAAATCGTTTTTGTCCAGCACATGCTTTAGACTCCATATAGCTTTCTCCCAATCCTCATCCGAGCCGATCGATTTTTCCGGGCGTGTGCTAAGCTCCATTTCGAGTTCAAATCCAAATATGTTCATCACATCTTCTACAAAGTCTATAACTCCCTTTATCTCTTGCTCCAGTTGCTCTGGGGCGCAGAGTATATGCGCATCGTCCTGTGTGAATTCTCTCACTCTGAGAAGTCCGTGAAGTACTCCTGATTTTTCATGGCGATGAACAGTACCCAGTTCAAAGTACCGTTTAGGCAGATCTCTATAACTTCTGGTTTTAGATTTGTAAATTAGCATATGAGACAGACAGTTCATCGGTTTTATTCCGTATTTTTGCCCTTCTATCTCAGTGAAGTACATATTTTCACGATAGTTGTCAAAATGCCCTGATTTTTCCCATAGATCTAATTTTAACAGATGAGGGCCCCTCACTAACTGGTAGCCCCGTTTTAGATGTTCCCTCTTTTCAAAATCCTCAAGGATTGTTCTCAGCATTGCCCCTTTGGGATGGTATATTATTAGGCCTGCACCTACATCCTCATGGATACTGAAAAGATCTAAACTCTTGCCCAACTTTCTATGGTCTTTTTGTTTCGCCTCTTCTAACCTTTGTAAATAGTCTTCGAGGCTCTTGGTGTCTTGAAAGGCTGTACCATAGATTCGCTGTAACATCTTATTCTTTTCGTCTCCATGCCAATACGCCCCAGCAACGCCGGTCAACTTAAATGCATTTATTTTACCTGTAGAAGACAGGTGTGGACCGCGGCATAAGTCTGTAAAATCGCCTTGAAAATAAAGTGAAACCATATCCTCAGCAATTTCTTCAAGGAGTTCCACTTTATATGTCTCATCTTGCTCCTTAAATAAACGGATCGCTTCTTCTTTGGGCAGCTCCTTTCTTATGATCGGTATATCCTGGTCTATAATCTCCTGTATCTTTGATTCAATCCTTGTTAGATCTTTGGGGGTGAAGTTCTTTTCGTAATCAAAGTCGTAATAAAATCCGTTATCTATAGTAGGTCCTATGGTTACCTTTACACCTTTGTAAAGACTTTTTACTGCATGGGCCATACAATGGGATGCACTGTGCCTTATAATATCGAGTCCCTCTTTAGAATCTGGGGTAATAAAGACTAAATCTACATCTTCTTTTATCGGATGGCTCATATCAACAAGCCGTCCGTTTATCTTGCCGGCGATATACTCTTTCCCAAAACGATCGTCGAAAACCTTAGCTATTTCAAAGAGTGTAGTTTCTTTCGAAAATATCCGAGTAGAGCCATCATAGAATCTTACGGTGATTTTCTTAGTGTTACCCACTTTATTTACGGAAACCTTTCTTTTCATTAAAAAAGGCATCATAAACATCAAAACACATCATGATGCCTTAAATGGCTTATTATGATGAAAAAACTACCTGCATATTAAAAGGATAGACCTTCGGTTTCAAACTGCCGAATTCAACCGATCGATACGATTTATAATCGTTTAATTATTAAAATATATTAGCATAAATAAAGAAAAAAGAAAAGTGAAATATTAATACTTTATGTTTTTATTTAAGGGTTATTGAGTTTACTTGCCATCCTCACCCTATCCCCAATGCTGTTGCAAAAATCCCCCTAAGTCCCCCTTAAGAAAAGGGGGACTTCCAATAATTCACCCTTTAAAGAAGAAGGGATACGAAAGCTTCCTCAAACCATTTGCAATTTTTCGCTTTGCTCTATTTGAATCTTTAACGTAACTACTCAGGTTGTCAGGTTCAAGCCTGCCCTGGCGCTGTTTACCATGCATTCCCATCATTACTATGCTGGCAATATCCCAGGTGCTCTACAATGAGCCAGGGAAGCCAGGTCTGGGCCAGGGGTTCACAGTTCACGGTTGGGTGCATCCAGGGTGACATAGGGTTCACTCTGGACTTTCGTGTAAAACTGCCTGGTGTATCGCAAGAACCGGATAAACTCCGCATTCGTCTCGGAATCGAACCC
>JAUXFK010000163.1 GCA_030623035.1 Deltaproteobacteria bacterium
ATATGATAGAAGACCCCCACACCATAACAAGGTCCATACGGATTATCCAGATATCGAAATATCTGGAGAGGATCGGTGACCTTGCCACCAATATCGCAGAAAGTGTGATCTATATGGTTAATGCAAGAGACATAAGACACGGGGGTTATCTGGATACATAGTATGCTCTTATTTTTTAAATTGAATCTTTAGAATAAAATTGTTACCATAATTAAATCAGTCTGGGTTGTTTTTTAAAAATATTAGATTTATTAAAAAGATATGGCTAAAGAAAAAATATTGGTTGTAGACGATGAAAGAGATATCGTTGATTTGATAAGTTACAATCTAGAGAGGGAAGGGTTTAAAGTCATCCCGGCATACAACGGAGAACACGCTTTAGAACTGGCTGAAAAAGAGTTTCCCAACCTAATCGTCCTGGATCTGATGCTTCCCGGCATCAGCGGCCTGGATATCTGCCGTGTTTTGAGAAACAAGTCGGAAACCAGCCGTATCCCTATAATTATCCTCAGTGCTAAGGCAACGGAGCCGGATATTGTCGTAGGACTGGAGTTAGGCGCGGACGACTATATTACCAAACCCTTCAGTCACAGGGAATTGGTCGCGAGGGTAAACGCAGTCTTGAGAAGGGCTTCCCGTGTTGAGGACTCAAAGGAAAGGCTTTCGATAGGCAATCTCGTAATAGATCCTGCCAACTATCAGGCCACATGGAAGGGCAATCCTATTGAGCTCACTTCCACAGAGTTTAATCTACTTCTCTTTCTGGTCCAAAGGCCTGGGCGTGTGTTGACACGGCAGCAGATCCTTGATGGTGTTTTGGGAGACGATGCGTTTGTAACGGAGAGAACCGTGGACGTTCATATTAGAAGGCTTCGCAAAAAATTGGAAGAAGCTTCTCCTTATATTGTTACAAGGAGGGGCATTGGTTATATGTTTCAGGAGAATGCTTACGAAGGAGATTTATGAATCAGCAAGCAGGGAGCCTATGCCAAGACTTAAAATAGTATGGAAATTCTTTTTAATTCAAACCATCCTCATCATTATCTCTATCCTTACCATCGGTTTCTATGTTGGTTTCTCTCTTAAAGGTTACTATCTTGAACAGATAGCCTCCCAGTTGAGTACAAACGCTGCTTTAATAAGTGATATAATAAGCAAAGACCTTATAGATGGAAGGATAGATAGTCTCGATTCACTCACCAAAAGGTTAAGCAGAGAAATCCATGCCAGAATTACGGTGATAGACCCCAAAGGGATTGTACTGGGAGATTCTAAAAACGACCCTCTTAACATGGAAAATCATAGTGATAGACCTGAGATAATAGTTGCCCTAAATGGAAAGACAGGTAAAAGCATCCGTTTTAGCGAAACATTGAAGATAGATATGATGTATCTCGCCATGCCCATTGAGAGGGAAGGCCTGCTTATAGGGGCAGTAAGAGTCTCTCTTCCTTTAAGCGAAGTGAATAAAAGGGTCATTCATATTTATGGAGTGATTTTCTGGGGGATTCTCCTTGCCATAATTATTTCATTCAGTGTGGGATTTATCATTGCCGGAAAGATCGGTCAACCCATAATCCAGATGACTCACGCTGCCAGAGAAATAGCCAGAGGAGACTTTTCAAAACTGATAAGAACAGATTTAAGAGATGAGATAGGGGATTTAGCGCATTCTTTTAATGTTATGAGCCTTGAGCTTCAAAACAAGATTGAAACTCTAACAAAAGAGATAGACGAGAAACAGGCTATATTGAGCGGAATGATCGAAGGGGTAATAGCCATTGACCAGGATCAAAGAATTATTCTCATTAATTCTACTGCTGAAGTGATGTTTGACATTTCTTGTGATAAAGCACTGGATAGATTCCACTGGGAGATAATCCGTATTAGCAAATTAAACGCCCTATTTCAAGAGGTCTTGGAAACCGGAAATAACAAAGTGGAAGAGCTAACCCTTCACTATAGGGAAGAACGGATGTTACAGGTCCAGATGGCCGCCATACCTGACGAAGAAGGTGTACCATGGGCAGTGGTAGCTGTTTTTCATGACATTACCGAAATCAGAAGACTTGAGAATGTAAGAAAGGAGTTTGTTGCAAATGTCTCCCATGAACTAAAGACGCCTCTCACTTCAATCAAAGGTTCTATTGAAACCTTGCAAGAGGGAGCTATCAACGATTCAGAAAATAGTCTCAGGTTCATTAATATAATTAAAAAGCATTCCGACAGGTTGGAGCGGCTCATTGACGATCTTCTGGATCTATCTCAAATTGAGAGTGGAAAGATAGAGATGGACTTCGAGCCTGTAAATCTATCTGAGATTGTAAATGGAGTAGCTTCCAACTTCGAGGAGATAACAAGTCAAAAAGGACAGAAGATCAATGTGAATATTCCGTCAGGATTACCTTATGTTCTGGCTGATGAGGAAAAAATAGAGACGGTTCTCACAAACCTTCTTGACAATGCTGTAAAATATACCCCTGAGTTTGGAGAGATTACTATATCAGCAGTCGCTAAAGATAGTGAAGTCCAAATAGAAGTAGCCGATACAGGGATAGGAATTCCAGCAAAGGAACTTCCCAGAGTTTTTGAGCGTTTTTATAGGGTAGATAATACAAGATCCAGAGAGTTAGGGGGAACTGGTTTGGGGCTGTCTATTGTAAAACATATTGTAGAAGCCCATGGTGGGACCGTAAATGCACAGAGTGAACTGGGGATAGGCTCAAGGGTTGCATTTACCCTGCCGAAGGTTTTGTAATATCTTTTCTTTTCTTCTTTGATAATAATCAGCCAACTTGCTAAGGGTAGAAGTAGCCTCAGCAATAGAGAAAAGACGGGAATGTGAGCAGCAACAAAACGGCTACGTTGCTTGTCAAGTAATCTCCATCGCTATTGCTCAAGATCTTCAATCCGTAAATCGGCAGTGTCCATGACTACAGCCAGAGGTTTAGATCCTTTTTTGGCAACTTCCATAACCTCATCGGCATAGCCGCTAACCCAGCCAATCATCTGGTCCTTGCCAAAGGGGGCGTCGATGCTCACATTGCCAATGACAAGATCATACGCAGGGCTTTCAGCCATCATGCGTAAGATATTGCCAGTGAGTCCGGTAACCCAGGCGCTTTCAGGCATCATGGACACATCTGTCAACCCTGAACAGGCTGTTGGCCAAACAGAAATTCCTTTGAACGGTTATCAAAACGTTTTACTAATAAGCATTCACCAGAATATATCTAAGGCTTTTTATTGGACTATTCGATAATCTCTAAAACTTATCTTTATGAGTAACAATAGAAGCAGTGCTTGAATTCGTCATAAAAAATGAATATCTAGTTGCATTTTAAAATAATATTCAGTAGTATAGTTCATGTAGAAAATGGTTATGCAAGGCATGTCGAAACCAGGATTTTGCAATGTTATAGGAGAGCTGAAAGAGACGTCCTCCAGTTCTCATCTTGGTCACTATCGTATAATTTGTGTGTTGGTTATTCGGTGGTGTGTTCTCAATCGACGCACATAGAGAAGAGGGTTTTTATGAATATATATGTTGGAAATCTGTCATACAGTGTAACCGAAGATGAACTGAGAGATGTTTTTTCTGAATTTGGAGAAGTATCTAGCGTGAAGATTATAACGGATAAGTTCTCTGGACAATCGAAGGGGTTTGGTTTTGTAGAAATGCCAAGCAACTCAGAAGCAGATGAAGCGATCAAAGCCTTAAATGAAAGCGAAATTAAGGGGCGCAAATTAAAGGTTAATCAGGCAAAGCCGCGTGAGGAGCGTTCGTCAGGTAGGTCTGGGTATTAACACCTTCTTTTTAAATAACTTCAAAGTATAGTTTTGCATAGATACTGGTTGCATTCCCGGTAATTTGCCTGTTTTTTCAGTTTTCGTTTCGTGTGTTTTTTTGTGGAGTTCTTCCTGGAAAAAAGGGGACTTCTCTATTCCCCTTCCATTTTTCCTCGTTTGTTTTTAAATTCTTATGGCTTCGATTTTTTGATTAGAAAAATAATTATAATGGTTATTGAGTTAACACAGCAACGGAGGTCACATTATAACGAGTGCAGCCGTTTGAGCGGTGTATAGAGCGTTAAGAAAGAACAGAAGTGTTGCTGGATGGCTATGCGTATGAACAGATACATTAGTAACTGTCCAATTACAAAGATCAATACTGTTTTTTTTACGCTCACTATGGCGCGAGTTTTGCACGGGTTATAATGTGATTGCCGCTTTAGTGACCGATTTTTTTGCTGAGGGAAGTCAATAACCAATTTAATTAATAAGAGAGAGGCCATATAAGCATATTTATCACAATTTTACTTAACACATATACTTATATTTGTAACTGTTTAGCCAAATAATAAAATCTCGTTAGCTCCTTAAGATGGCTAAACAATTACTTATATTTTATTTAGCGAAAGTTTTTATAGGGAAATCGTTAGAGTGATGCATATATGTATCTAATGAGGGCTTAATTAATCGAAGTATAACAGTCACAGTAAACGGAGGAACTTTAAAGATGAGATCAAAGATGTTCTGTTTGTTTTTTTCTGTTTTTTTGCCGGTCATGCTCTTATTTTTTGGGGCAGGGGTATCAGAGGCAGGCTCCGAGAAAGCAGATATCACATGGAAGATGGCTAGCAATGTGCCTGAGGGGATGACGCTTACCAAGTTTTTCAATAATAAAGTCAGCAAAACTCTTGAAAGCCTGACAGATGGTAAAGCCTCTATTAGCTGGTATCATGGGGGCATAATGGGCGACGATGAGGATTGGATATCGAAGATGCATATTGACCAGCTGCAAGGGGCGGCTCTGGACAGCTCCGGAGTTGATGTAGCAGTTCCTGCTATGGGCATAATGCAGCTTCCTTTTCTGTTTAGAAGTACTGAAGAAGTGGTTTACGCAAGAGATACGTTAAGACAAAAACTGTGCAATCTCTTTGAGGAGAAAGGATATAAGGTTCTGATGTTTGGTGTGCAGCCTTTTGATGATCTCTATTCCACAAAACAGCAGTTACGAGCGCCTGAGGACTTTACAAAGTCGAAATTTGCAGCATACACCGGTATAGTCGTTCAGGAGTCTTTGAATGCCCTGGGGGCGAATCAAATCCCCATAAGCGTCCCGGAGATCGTCCCCTCTATGAGGGCAGGGATATGTAATGGGCTTCTCGTCCCGGCTGTTTGGTATGTAGGAAGTCAGCTCTATACAATTACGAAATACATGACTGCGTCCAAGATGAGATGTACAGTGGCGGGTGTCGTTGTTACGGCTAAAACATGGAACGAATTTCCCGAGAAATACCGTGCTGCCGTTGAGAAGACAATGCTGGAGTTGGACTATGAACTGGACAATACTATGGATACTCTTAATGCAAAGTGTTTTAAAGCGATGGCTAAGTATGGAGTGAAGGAGGTCAAACTGAGCCCTGATGAAATCGAGGTATTGAAGAGACAGACAAGACCTGTGTTGAACAACCTGGCTGGTAAGGTATACCCCAGGGAGCTTCTCGATGAGATTCAAAGGATTTTGGACGAATATCGTTCGAGGGAGGCATTCAGAGTAAAATAGTTATTCATTATTTCTTGAGAGCCTTAGCCAGGTATACACGGAGAGGGCAATTGCAAAAAAAATAACTATTGCCAAAGTGTATCCTGAATTTACAGTTGCAAGAGGATTTTTCCAGGCATACTAGAAAGCTATCCAAACCGATGTCTCTGGCTGTATACAGTTCTTTAAATCCAGAATTAGCGCATTTAAATTTGTTTGAGCAATCTATTAAGCCGAGGATTTCTTCAATACGTTTTTTAATTGTCGTTCATATGGATTCTACTATATAGAGGCAAACAGACAGTAAAATTTCATAGCAAACCGTATGGTTTTTTGTCAATCTCAAACCCAATAACCCTTCCATATAACCTTAACAGGTATGCCATACAAGGCAGGAGAGCCAAGCCTCTCTCAATCATCCTTTCCAGAAAAAAGAAAATCTGTTCCATATTGTTATTATACAGGCTGTTGCCCAAATCCCAATTCGTTTTGTCCAAAACAATTTTTGAGAGTACAGGTCTTCGCAGTACCTTCGAGAGGCGAAACTGCTAAGCAGAAATCTACGGCTCGCTTCAGACGATTTCAGAATTTGCCTTTCAGGCGAAGGAGAGCTGAGATCGTTGATCTTCCGCTGAGTTTAGCCGTTTTTCTGTCTGGTTTTGAGAACCCTGCTTAAAAATGAGCAGTTGGCGTTAGTTACTTATAATTATTAATATTTTTCGATTATATGTATTCATTCAGAGCCATAAATGTTCGAAGTCGAGCATTTTTATCTTTTGTATATAGCCTTATCTATTTCTAAATATATCATAAAGAATTCGGATTTGAAAAGGAATACAGGTTTTTTTACGAATGGGTAGGGATGGTAAATTGTCCAACAGCCTAATGTTGCAAGGTGAAAAGGGGAGTTTGTCCAAATGAATCGCGTAGGGTTTTTTGAGGAGGTAGTGATCCACTTTGAGGCCTTGGCATGAGAATTGCTAATTATCTATCCTATTAATTAATTTTCTTCTTTAAAATGCTAGTGTCATATCAATCGTGAAATATCGTATCAGGCAGTCGTCATTCCCACGAAGGTGGGAATCCAGTATTTCTGGCTACTTTGGCGCTTCTGGA
This sequence comes from Deltaproteobacteria bacterium, assembly GCA_030623035.1. GTDB lineage: Bacteria > Desulfobacterota > UBA8473 > UBA8473 > UBA8473 > JAUXFK01. The sequence goes on from JAUXFK010000163.1 coordinate 6,665, forward strand.
TTCCCGCTTTCGCGGGAATGACGGTCATCTTTGCGACA
>JAUXFK010000187.1 GCA_030623035.1 Deltaproteobacteria bacterium
TCATCTTTTCCTTTATATAAGCTACCTCGTCAAAATCATTAAACTGGAAAGGAAGTTGCATTACGCCCATGTTCGGAACGGTACTTTCGACTCCAGAGCCGTCTAGAATGCACCCTTGAAGCTGATCGATCTGCATCTTTGCTAACCAATCCCTATTATCTCCCATGATACCCCCATGATACCAGACAAAAGCAACTTCTCCGTCTGTCGCCCGCTCAAGACCATCACAGACATCACGATTTATAAACTTTGCAAGGGTTATTCCCTCAGGGGAGTTGCTGGCCATCTTCCATTTTACCTTCGGTTCTCCAGGCTGTGCCTCAGAGATACTTGTCCAATAAACAAACGATACCAATAAAACAAAAGTAACAATAAAAAATCTCCTTAAAGTCATATCCATCGTCTCCTTTCCAAAAAGTAATTCCACAGTTAAGATATATCAAAAAAAACCAACAAAACTAAAATGTAACGTCAGAAAGAGGTATAATTTATCATTGAAACTTTTTATTTGACCGATATTCCTCTAAATACCCCAAAATCTCATCCAAAAGCTCCCTTGATTATGCCTTGCCAGTCAACTTATCCCACACGGGTCTTGTCTTTTCCCTCCACACCTCTATCTCAGACGGCGTCAACCTTACCTTTTTCATGCCGTACTCAATCATCGCCTCAAACACTTCTTATTAACTGTTGCGAACATATTCATTCAACCCCCTTTCAAATTTCGGCATCATTTCATCTAAAGCCCTGTGGTATTTCTCGGGGATTCTGTTCCATGACTTCATTGAGATTATAACACCACCCGGGCTGTATCTTAAGTTAATGGCGAGCTTCTGTATATTTCCATATTCCTTCCCAATCCAGTATCCTGCCTCCATAGACCTTTTTAAACATCTCGGCTTTTTCCCGAGCAGAAAAGACCAGCATAAACGGAACCATTGAACCCCTTGGACGCAGTCCACTTTCCACCAGATAAAAGGCCTTTATTGCATCAATCATATCCCCGCTGTCATATTTATGGGTAACAGTATTATAATCACGGACCATTATAGAACTAATCTTACCCCCCTTCATCCTGGCCCTTAAAAGAACCAGGCAGTGCAAACAACAGAAAGAATACTCTCCAGGAGGGACTTCTTTAGTGCCTTCGGTTATTTGAACTGTAAATTTTGTCTCGCTTTTTTGCGCATCCATCCCACACATAATACATCGTTGTATTGCAACGGCCAGAAAACATGGAAAAAGAATAAGACCAATAGTAAACACCAAAATTTTTTTGCTTCTCATCATTTATCTCCAATCCTTGCTTTTTAGTTTTTCAACACACTTATAAAGCCAAAACAAGATGTATCGATAAAATAATCAACCCCAAAGCCAGCATAGAGCCTGAAAATTTCAGCAACATTACCATATTTCCACTTAATCCCGGGTTAACTTCCCTGTATCTGGTAGAGGAGACAATCCAAAAATATATCAGTAACAAGACGAGACCTATGAAAATCATGCTGAAAGATACAAGAGCATCCCATACTTCCTGGCCCAGGCAAAAGACACAGTGATGAAAGGGAAGGCCCAAAAAAAGCGGACTTATCTTGGTATGGAGGGCAAAAATAAATACAACGAGGGCAACTACAATTCCAATTGTTTCAGAGAACATGACCGATTTCTTGCCAAACCACCTTCCCCTACCAGGCAATATGCTCCTCTTTTGGGCAATCAGGAAATATACGATCTCTCCCAATATCATAAGTGCTAGAATATAGAAAATGACAACCCATATCCACGTAGATTCAGTAACAACACGAAGGATGTCTTCTCTTGGAATATCGAATAGTGATGTGCAGCAGGAAACCTGGCGAGGAGGAGTCGAAAAGAAAAAAGTAATATCAAGAATCGTTTCAGCAAGGATGAGGACCCCCAATGGGGTAAGAAATATCAGTTTTTGCTTTATAAAGGGCTGTGTTGCTATCTGACGGTCCAACATATTCAAGATTAGCCAATATCCATAAAGCGCAGGGAGGACCAGTTTGAGACTGCTTGCGATATAGGATGTGGGCGCGTTGATGTTATGTACGCCTACAAGGCACATGGCCCCAGGGATCGAGATGATCATACTGTGTAAGGTCCAAAACCATAAGGGCACCATCAGAAGCCGCAAGAAAAACCCCAGGGATAATACGGTAATGATAAGGTATACCTGCTTCTCCAAACGATACTGTTCGTCTGCCTCGCTTTTGATGTCCCACTTCTTCCAGATACGAAAACCGTTTATTGCAGCGGCAAGTCCCAAGAAGAGGGAAAGGGCTGAACAGACAAGATATGTTATAATATAGTTATTCAGAATCATGGTTTCCCGTCTAAACCTTCTCCGTCAACATATCTTTCCCGACTCAAAATACACGGTACTGTCGACAAGTTTGTCCATCTCGTTTTGGGAATGATGAAACGATGCGATGATCGTTTTGCCTCTTTTCTTCAGTTCTCCCAAAATATCAACGACTATCTTCACATGTGCCGCGTCTATATTGGAGAGGGGCTCGTCAGCAAGGATAATCCCCGGGTCGTTGATCAGAGCCCGGGCTATAGCTACCCGCTGCTGTTCTCCGCCACTTAACTCATTGGCCATAAAGTCCGCCCTGGTTTCAAGGTTCAACTCTTCCAGCAGTTTCATTGCCCTGGCCCTTCTCACCTTCTCCGAAACACCCATCGGTACGAGGGGCAAGGAAATATTTTCCCAGGTTGTGTACCCTGAAAGAAGGTTAAATTGTTGAAATATAAAGCCGGTTTTTTCCCTCCTCAAAGCAGAGAGAAAATGATCGGGAAAGTGGGATACCTCCTCATCTCCCAGCCAGAGCCGTCCCTTGGTAATCCTTGTTAAAAAACCGATGATGTTTAAGAAAGTGGACTTGCCCGATCCTGATGGTCCGCTCAGTATCACACACTCCCCTTCTTCGATTTCAAGAGATACGTTGTCCAGCGCTCTCACCTTCACCTTGCCGGATATGTAGTTTTTCGTCACGTTTTCTACCTTGATCACTAAAACCTCCGGTAACCGTTCACGGTTGAAAAAGGTTCAACGTTCCAGGGTTACAAACCTCCGGAAGATCGGTCAACCCCTTATGGTATCGTCAGGATCGATAATCCCTGCCAACCATGCAGGGACCGCACTTACCACCATCAACGGCATGACACCAATGACAAAAAGCAGGAGAAGCGATTGGTAATCGCAATGCACAGGCACAGGGAATTTCGGATAGATGGAGGCACATCCTATGCAATAGCCGGATATGCCCGGGGTGCCCATGAGTGCGTAGACAAACCCGAAAAGAACCCCGGTTGATGCCCCGGTGAGCCCCATAATCAGGCTCTCCATCATTCTCATCTCAATGATTTCGCCCGTCCCCCATCCAACGGCCTTTAGTATCCCTATCTCTTTGCTTACATCCACGCTAATATGGGCCGACTGTGCCCAGACCAGGAGGAGGACAGCTACGAGCAACATGAGCCACATGGCCTGGAAGGTTCCTCCTCTACGGCCGAAGGCCTCTTTCACCAGATCGGTTAAGGCTTTGCTGGTCAAGACCCGGGTGTTATCGGCCATGAGGGTAATCTCCCATGCCACCATGTCGGCGTTTTCAGGAGCGTCCGTATACACAAGAAGGTCTGACGCCTCATCCTCGCCATAGCCGAAGAACAACCTGGCATCCTCAATAGAAACGATAATCAGGTCAGTGCTATACACCTGGACTATATCGTTAAGGATCCCCACCACCTCAAATTCACCTTTATTCCCCAGGGTATCCTCGATTTGAAGCCTGTCCCCAACATCAGCCTCAAAACTCACGGCCACCCCGGCGCCAAGGACTGCCTTATTGCGGTCCCCGGGCACGAGAAAAGAACCCGTATCCACGGTCCAGGGCAACTTCTTACCATAAAGCGCATGGTTGAGGTCTAGCCCCATCAGGGTGAAGGCTGCATCCGTCTCTTCGATCCTCAGGGGGAGGTACCCCCACACCCTTGGGATTACTTGTTTCACATGGGGGATATCCCCAATCTCGGTCTTCATATGGAGGGAGATCTTTCCCACCCGACCCGCATATATCCCCTGAACAGTGACATCGGGCAGGAACGCCCTGGCTACCTCAGCATCCTTCACAAATCCGCCCCGCGAAAACATCATAAAAGAAATGGTTGCCATAACAAGGATTAAAGGTACGATAATAGCAAGGGACTTCGCCTTGTAACGGCGCAGGTTTTGTGCGGCCGTCAGACAGATATTTATGTGTTTGGGAAGGTTCATGGCTTCTTCTTAATAACCTTGAGTCTATAGACCTTTTCAGAGACAACCCCGGGGGTAACAACAACATCGCAATCGGAATGAAAACAGAACCCCCCGGGTATATCACTCCGGCGGGCATAGATCCCTTCAGCGAGATTTCTTGAGGTGCAACACTGGGCAATGATCGGGATGGCAGGTCCGCCCAGAGTGTTCACTACTGCCATCCGCATCTGGGTATCCCTGGACTGTCTGTAATTTGTAGTAATGCGGTCGTTATAGAAATACAAAACTATGAAAATAATAATTGCAAACAGGATTCTTAAAATATTTTTCTCTTTAATTAATTGAAAGACCACCTTCCGTGCTCCTGTTTACAGGTTCCATTGCTTCTTGCTTTATTCGGCATCTTTCTTTTTCTTAGCCATTAATCTTCCATAATAAGGAGACTGGGACAAATAGAGAACCGCCAACGGATTATGACCCGTCACCCTGTCCTTTACCGCCAACACAGTAATGGGAACACGACAATACTTAATAAACAAGGTGTCATGCCCGATGCACAGTCCTAACATAATGGCGAAATCAACTGCCTCAGAATTGAGAATCTCTGCTTGAAAAATAGGGTTGCACATGGATTCCCACTTTACGGGTCCTCTTATCTTCTGTTCCGGCTTTATTCCAATCCTTTCTTTAGGAGTGCCTCCCACCTTACAACAGACAGACGAAACCTCAAACCCCTTGTTTTCTAAAATGTCAGTAAGCATTCGTGCTTCATTCCTCAAACCAGAGCAAAAAGCGATGCCTAACTTGTGATAATCACATCTATTAGCAAACTGGATCAACTCTTCAATTCGTGAATTCCTGGTTCTTAAACCATCTTCCGTCCTCTCATAACATTCAAATTCCTGCAAAGATGCCTGGCACGCAAATTCCTTGACTCCTGGCCTGTCATATTCTTTAATGGTTGTTTCAACAAGATCAGGGTGTAGTCTCATTGGGCAGAAAACAGGCGCTTCATCAAATGAAGGCACTTCATCGGCTCTTATCGAAGGGCTACACACAATCTTAGCGCATCTGGCACATTTAGGATAAGGTTCCTTCGACATTTTTCACATCCTCTTGTCTAATCAGGTATTACTATAGACCCTTGTTTCTTCCTGAATGCACTGCCTTGCCTCACGACCAGGCCGATTTGAATCGGCAATATTGAATGGCATGCCTCAGGCACTGTAATAAAAGTCCTCAGTCTTTTCCAAAACTTCCACGAAGTAGAAATCCATGTCCTTTGTCTTTTGTCTTTTGTATACCAGCAATCAATGATATCATCTGTAACTTCTCTTCCATGGCTCCCTCTTGTAAGCCAAATAGTCTTTTATAGCCTCTTTTAAAGTGTTTGAAGCAAGGAGCGCACAATGCTTGCTCTCTTCAGGGAGACCCCCCAATGTATCCAGGATAA
>JAUXFK010000177.1 GCA_030623035.1 Deltaproteobacteria bacterium
GACCAAAAACGGTTCGGTTAGCATAGGATTTTACCCCTTTTCAGCCCTGATGTTGTTAAGGTTGAACAGATTACCAGTTATATCTCAATAAACTGAGGTATTGGCCTATGGATTCCCGCCTCCGCGGGAATGACAGGCGCTTAGACATAATCGTCATTCCCGCGAAGGCGGGAATCCAGTGAATAGTTGCAAAACATGATTTACCCCAACTTATTGAGAACTTACGATTGCCATCCCTAACCAACTGTTTTTTAAGCAAATATTACAAACAAAGGATGAAATAAGGAACAAGGAGTTATGCTAACCTTAAAAACAGCAATAACCTATTGTTTTTATTATATTTATGGCATTTTTCTAAAAATGCCGGAATCCAAATTTCCAGTAGTCTGAAGTTTGTCAATTAATATACGTTTAATGTTGATCCATATTTCATAATAATCATGGTACAGAATAAAATAATAGTCAAGGGAGCTAAAGAACACAATCTTAAGGGGGTCGATGTCGAGATACCCAGGGATAAATTCGTAGTGATTACCGGTTTAAGTGGGTCCGGCAAATCGACCCTTGCCTTCGATACCCTTTACGCTGAGGGACAGCGAAGATATGTGGAGTCTCTATCGGCTTATGCCAGGCAGTTTTTAGAACAGATGGAAAAACCTGACGTAGAATACATTGAAGGACTCTCACCGGCAATTTCTATCGAACAGAGGGCAATCAGTAAGAATCCCCGTTCTACTGTAGCGACAGTCACCGAGATTTACGATTATCTTCGCTTATTGTTCGCCAGAGTCGGTAAACCGCATTGTTATAAATGTGGCAAGGAGATTCTCTCCCAGACCGTTCAGCAAATCGTCGATCAAGTGATGAGATTACCACAAGGAACCAAGTTTATGATTTTATCACCGATTGTAAGGGGAAGAAAGGGAGAATATAAAAATGAGATGAACCAGTTACGCAAGGATGGTTATGTGAGGATTAAAGTTGATGGGGAAGTAAGAGACTTAAACGAAGAGATTACCCTGGAAAAGAACAAAAAGCATCATATAGACGTTATAATAGACAGGCTTATTATTAAGGAAAAAATAGAGAAAAGGCTTGCAGACTCTCTGGAAACCGCTTTAAAACTCTCAGAAGGGTTAGCCAAGATCGAAATAATAGGCGGTGAGGAGACAGTGTTCAGTGAAAATTTTGCCTGTATAGACTGTGGAATAAGTTATCCAGAGATTTCTCCCAGGATGTTCTCCTTCAACAACCCTTACGGGGCCTGTCCAACCTGTGGAGGGCTTGGGACTACCATGTACTTTGATCCTGAACTTATTATACCCAATCCCAATCTTTCGCTTAGAGAAGGAGCGATTTTGCCATGGGCAAAAAAAAACAGCAGCTATTTTCATCAAATGCTGGATGCCTTGAGTGATCACTACAACATAGATATATACAGTCCTTTCAAGGACCTCTCCCCCTCTGTTCAGCATGTCCTTCTCTATGGTTCCGGGGAAGAAAAGATAAAATTTTACTTTGAATTAGATGGGAGGAGAATTTTTCATCAAAAAGAATTTGAAGGAGTAATAAAGAACCTCGAACGCCGTTATAGAGAAACCGATTCTGACCTCATTCGAGAGGATGTTGAAAGGTATATGAACAATCGTCCCTGTCTCAATTGTAATGGAGACAGATTACGAAAAGAGAGCCTCTTCATTAAGGTAGATGGCATGTCAATCTCTGATGTAACAAAGTTCTCAATTAAAGATGCTTTCAAAGTTTTCTCCGACATTCAGCTAAGCAGTAGAGATATGGAGATAGCAGGGAGGATATTGAAGGAAATTCGAGAGAGGTTAGGTTTTCTTATAAATGTTGGAATAGACTATTTAACCCTGGATCGTCCCTCAGCAACTCTATCCGGAGGGGAAGGGCAACGCATCAGACTGGCAACCCAAATTGGATCGAGTCTCGTCGGGGTACTGTACATATTGGATGAACCCAGTATAGGATTACATCAAAGGGATAATATTAGACTGCTCAAGACATTAAAAAGACTAAGAGATATTGGAAACACTGTACTGGTTGTCGAACATGATGAGGAGACTATCCTTTCCTCAGATTACATAATAGACATGGGACCAGGTGCAGGAATCCATGGTGGGAAGGTCGTCTTTTGTGGAACTCCAAAAGAAATAATAGAGGATAAGAATTCTTTAACAGGAAAGTATCTTTCAAAGGAATTAATGATTCCGATACCGGTCAACCGACGAAAACCCTGCAATAAATCTTTAGTGATCAAGGGAGCCTCTGAAAACAATTTGAAAAACATCTCAGTAAATATCCCTCTCGGACTATTTAACTGCGTGACCGGAGTCTCTGGTTCTGGGAAAAGTACATTGGTACTCGACACCATATACAGGGTGTTAGCCCAAAGGATCTACCACTCTAAAGAGCGAGCTGGAAAAGTTACCCAGATTGAAGGTCTTGAGTATATCGATAAAGTAATAGATATAGACCAAAACCCTATAGGCAGGACTCCCCGTTCAAATCCAGCTACCTATACCGGTGTTTTTACTCATATTAGAGATCTCTTCGCTAAACTCCCTGAATCGAAAGTAAGAGGATATAAGCCAGGAAGATACAGTTTTAATGTAAAGGGTGGAAGATGTGAGGTATGCAAAGGTGATGGAATAATAAAGATCGAGATGCATTTCCTCCCGGATGTCTATGTTACATGTGAAGTGTGCAAGGGAAAGAGATACAATAGGGAAACCTTAGAAATATACTATAAGGGAAAGAATATTGCCGATATCTTAGATATGACAGTAGATCAGGCTTTATCCTTTTTAAGCAGGATTCCAAAAATCAGAACAAAGCTACAAACTCTTTCTGCTGTGGGTCTTGGTTACATAAAGTTAGGGCAGTCAGCTACTACTTTATCAGGAGGAGAAGCTCAGAGGGTAAAGCTGGCAAAAGAATTGAGTAAGAAAAGTACAGGTAAAACCCTCTATATTCTGGATGAACCCACAACAGGTCTTCATTTTGCGGATATTCAAAAGTTACTCAATGTTTTAAATAAACTGGTGAATGCGGGGAATACCGTTATTGTGATAGAACATAACCTTGATGTCATTAAGTGTGCAGACTATATTATTGATTTAGGACCGGAAGGCGGAGAGATGGGGGGAGAAATGGTGGCATGTGGCACACCGGAAGAGCTAACCCAGGTAAAAGAATCCTATACAGGTCAGTTTTTAAAGAAGGTAATTCATTAAAGATAATATTGGTGGCTTTTAAGGCACTATTGTAGTGCCTCTTAAGCCAATAATGAAGTACTTTATGAATTTAATTCATACCTGTCTTCAAATAAAACCAATATTAGAGTTTCATATACAGCATAATAGATATTACAAAAGCATAGATAACCAGTGACTCAATCAATGCAAGACCAACAATCAGTGGAGTAAATATCTGACCATAAGCGCCTGGATTCCTGGCAATACCTTCAAGCCCGGATGCAATGGCTCTACCCTGCCCTAATCCCCCACCGGCAGCAGCTATTCCAATAGCAAATCCGCAGGCTATAGCTATGGCACTCTTCACTGTTGAGTCCAAAACTACTTCTCCATGTCCTCCCTCTTGTCCAAAAACCATAGGAACTATCGCGAGGCAAGAAACAAACAGGAGAAGTGAGACTATAGTAAACTTTCGCCTCATTCGCAACCCTCCTTTCTGTAAAAAATTTAGAATCTCGAATACATTTAGATTCTCTTATTAAATAGATGCTGTTTCACAGTTTCTGTTCGGACTAAAGCCGGTTTATCCAGCCGCTTAATGTTCTTCGGCAAGAGCATTTGACATGTACATCATCGAAAGTAGAATAAAGACTAAAGCCTGGATACCGGAAACAAAAATCCCGAGGCCCAACGCAAGAATAAAACCATAAGACATTGCTAAGATTATATGATCCCCTGTAATATTTCCAAACAACCTAAGGGATAATGATAATGGCCGCGCGAGATGGCTTATAACCTCGATTGGAAACATCAGCGGGGCTATCGGCCAGAAAGGCCCGATAAACTGTTTAACATAGCGCCATCCGTGTCTCCGGACTCCTATGTAGTGATAAAAGAAAAAGACTGGAATGGCACACGCTGCCGTTGTATTGATATTATCTGTAGGTGGCAAAAATCCTGGTATAAGCCCCAATAGATTGCAGAATAATATAAATATAGCAAGGGTGCCGATCAACGGAAGGAATTTTTTTCCTTCATGCCCCATAGTATTGTCTATCAATTTAAGGAGCTGTTCAACCAACACTTCCAGAATATTTCGAATACTGATCCTCCCTTCAGGGACAAGATCTTCGGATCTTTTTCCATAACCTATAAAGACGAGGACAGTAAGGATTAAGACGACTAGAATCGCATGATAAACATGAAAAACATTGCCATCTTCCCCAAGCCGCAAAAAAGAGGGGATACTATCGCTTTGCAAAAAAGACGTAAAAGAATCATTGAACGGTAACTTCGAAACCCAGGTTATATCATGTCCTTCCATGAAACATCTTCTCCTCTATGATCTCTTGAAAACCTGGACAAATCCATCCAGAGCAATACCGAAAAATACCGTTGAAAGTCCAACGATTAAACCAAGAATATCCACAAAGCCGGAATATATTACTGCAAATAAGATTGCGATAAGGGCAATAAACTTAAAAATATAACTAAATGCAAAAAATGCGCCTTTATCTGCCTTTTTGATAATCCTTTCAACTATTTTGTGCAGAAACCAAAAGTTAACGATTATAATAATTCCGCCTACTAAAACTCCTAAAGTTACAGTAAGTGACTTAAAAAAAATGCTTCCAAGGGTTAAGACTGCAAGTACAATAGCATTATTTCTCTCAATGGTAGTAATCCTTTGTTCTTTTTGTATCTCATTCACATAGGTTACTCCTTATCGGTTAAGCCATTCTTTTCTACGTATTTTAACACCCTGAAGAGACCCTTAAAACCTGCTGCAATACCAAACAGCATGAAGACCAGAGTTAACCATGGTTTCGTATTAAACAAACTATCCATCCAGAAACCAACCAAAATACCAATAACGACCGCGATACCCATCTCCAAGCCAATTGCGCCGTATCTCCCGATCTCTCTGAATAGTTTCTTTTTGTTCTCCATATTACAACCGCAATCATTCCAGTTAATTGGGTGTATTCTTAGAACAATCTAAAAAGTGAATGAACATTCATTCGGTTTATTACCATACCACTCTTTTTTTGTCAAGAATTTTAACTTTTCTTTTTCGCTTTTTTGTCGAGGATTTCCTTTCCAAAACATGCAGCACCCAGTGCGCCTACAATCTGAGGCTCAAAGCAAATATTTGCATTGAGTCCTACCTTCTCCTCTACTCTCTTCACGACTCCGATGTTCTTGGCAATACCGCCACTGATAACGAATTCTCCTTCCAGCCCCACCCTCTTTAAAAGGGTGTGAACCCTACTTGCCAATGCCTCACAGGCCCCTGCCAAAACATCGTTCTTATGGGTCCCTTCATGCAGGTACCCCAAAACCTCAGTCCTTGCAAAAACAACACAAGTACTGCTCAAAGGGGCCAACCCTTCTTTAATGTCGAGGGACAATCCCCCCAGATCAGGCAGGGAAGTCTCTAATAGCTCCGCCATTATCTCCATAGATCTTCCAGCACCGGCAGCGCATTTGTCATTCATTGCAAAATTGGTCACTTTGCCTTTGTTATCGCATCGGATTGCTTTACAGTCCTGTCCCCCCATATCGAGGATAAGACGAACGCCAGGGAAAAACCAGTGCGCACCTTTCGCATGGCATGTTATCTCTGTAATATTTTTATCGGAGAAAGGCACAACCACCCTGCCATATCCAGTAGATACGATATAGTCGATACCATCAAGGGAAAGCCCTGTCTCCTTTAAAACTATATCCGTGACCTCCGTAGCAGTTTCACTGCTGTCCGGTCCTGTGGGTATTATCTTCCAGGCCAGTATTTCA
>JAUXFK010000086.1 GCA_030623035.1 Deltaproteobacteria bacterium
CCTTTGACAGGCGAGACGCCTGTCCTACCGGGCATTTCCTACTGGTTATAAAATCACTACCCCTGGCAGGACAGCCGTCTCGGCTGTCCTGACCGCAATTTTCATCATTCTTTGTGAGCCAATGGCTCATGAATGTTTCATTGGATTGGCCTGATTATAAAAAACTTTAACCCCATTTCACGATCTATTCTTAAAAACCCCTTGACACAAAAGGATTTATCCATTATTTACATTCTTAAAATGATATCATTCCTTAGGATTTTCCAATGAATCGACCGACTATTGCTGAAATCGATCTTGATGCTTTCAGGTTCAACTATATGCAAATTAGAAAAAAAGTAGATATAAATACCCGGATACTGGCTGTGGTTAAAGCAGACGGGTATGGTCATGGTGCCATATTCTTATCAAGGGAACTGCAGGAATTAGGGGTGGATCTGCTTGGAGTTGCCATATGTGAAGAGGCAATTGCATTGAGAAAGGCAGGTATTGAGGTGCCTATTATCATCCTGAACGGCATCTTTAAAGGACAGATTGAGGAGGCATTCGAATACGACCTCACCCCTGTAATATTCGACCTACATACAGCCCGGTGTCTTTCAGACAGGGGCAAGAATTTAAACAGTAAAATCAAGGTGCATGTAAAGATAGACACCGGCATGGGAAGGATTGGAATATTGCCGGAAGGGTTGACTCGGTTTTTCACTTCACTTAAGACATTGAGTAATTTAGAGATAGAAGGCGTACTCTCACATCTTTCAACTGCTTCAGGAGACAGTCTTCAGGATAAAGACTTCACCTCTTTACAGATTAAAAAATATGAAGACTCTATAAAAGAGCTGGAAAAACTGAGAATTTACCCCCCTATAAGACATATTGCAAACAGTGCTGCAACGATTGACATGCTTCACTGCCCCTGTAATACGGTTCGCCCGGGGCTCTTGCTTTACGGGGCCTATCCTTGCCCCAGATTCGTTGATAAGATAAAGCTTAAGCCTGTTATGCGCTTAAAGACGGAGATTTCCCAGATAAAGAGGGTCCCTTGTGGCTCTGGAATCAGCTATGGAAGAACTTTTGTAACCCGGACACAATCGAGTATAGCTACCTTACCTATCGGTTATGCAGATGGATATAGCAGGCTCCTTTCCAATTGCGGGTCAGTCCTGATTAGAGGCAAAAAGGCGCCGGTCGTGGGGTCTGTGTGTATGGATATGATAATGGTTGATGTGACGGATGTACCCAGAGCAAAAGTGGGAGACGAGGCTGTGCTGATCGGCAGGCAGGGGGATTGCGAGATCACTGCTGATGATATTGCGGAAAAGATCGGTACGATATCTTATGAGGTCTTCTGCAATGTGAGCAGGAGGGTTCCCAGGGTTTATATAAAAGACGGAAAGGTGCTCGATAAAGGGATCTAGATGCGCAAGCTGTTTGTTTTAAAGACAATCGGGTTTTTTGAAGAGGCTGGAAGGATAGTGATTCTATTTGTAAACACCCTGATCTGGACATTCCGTCCCCCGCTTAATCTGAAGAACATTGTATTACAGATGGAATATGTGGGAATCAATTCCTTTTTCGTTGTGTTTATAATGTCGATATTTATTGGTATGGTTTTCGCCCTGCAAAGTTTCTCAGGCTTTCAGAAGTTCCATGCCGAGGCATTTGTGGGCACAATAGTTGCCCTGGCCATGGTAAGAGAGCTGGGGCCTGTATTTTCCGGGCTAATGGTATCCGGCAGGGTTGGGGCTGCTATGGCTGCTGAATTGGGCACAATGAAGGTAACCGAGCAGATCGATGCACTGAATACCCTTGCTACCAACCCGATCAAGTACCTCGTTGTCCCCAGATTTCTTGCTTCCCTGTTCGTAATGCCTATACTGATTATCTTCTCTGATATCGTGGGTATAATTGGCGGTTATCTGGTAAGTGTATACATATTGGACCAAAATTCCGAGGTTTATAAAAAAAGGACCTGGGATTATATGGAACTGGAAGACATATATATCGGCCTGATCAAGGCCTGTGTATTTGGTGTGATAATCGCTATCGTAAGCTGCCATCAAGGGTTCCATACCATGGGAGGAGCCGAAGGGGTAGGTAAGGCCACCACAAGAGCCGTTGTTCAATCATCTTTGCTTATCCTTATATCCAACTACTTTATTACTGCACTTTTATTTTGAAGCAAAAAATGCCAAGAGATGACCCAAAAGACCTCCACCCAGACGGGATGATCGTTATCAGAGACCTGTTTAAGTCTTTCGGGGAAAACCGTGTTCTTCAGGGATTAAACCTTGATGTAAAGCGCGGTGAGGACATGGTCGTAATCGGCAGAAGCGGTTCTGGAAAGAGTGTGCTTATCAAGTGTATCATCGGCCTAATAAAGCCGGACAGGGGAAGTATATATATAAATGGTGAGGATATCGTCCCATTCAAAGAGAAGAATCTCAATGAAATGAGGAAGAAGTTTGGCATGCTTTTTCAGTTCGGTGCATTATTTGACTCTATGCCGGTATGGGAAAATGTGGGTTTTGGACTGAAACAGCATACAGAGCTGAAGAACGACGAGATCAGGGATATCGTAAAAGAAAAGCTCAAGATGGTGGGTCTGGATGGGGTTGACGATTTAATGCCGTCAGAGCTTAGCGGCGGTATGAAAAAGAGGGTCAGCCTGGCCAGAGCCATTGCCATGGAGCCGGAAATACTTCTCTATGATGAACCAACCACGGGTTTGGATCCGATAATGGCCGATGTAATCAATGAGTTGATAATCCGGCTCAGGGAAAAACTAAAGGTCACCTCTATTGCCATCACCCATGACATGGTAAGTGCTTACAAGATCGCCAACAGGATTGCCATGCTATATCAGGGGAAGATTATTGAAGTGGGCACACCGGATGAGATAAGAAATTCAAATAACGATGTGGTACAGCAGTTTATTCAAGGAAGATCTGAAGGCCCTATAACCAGAGGAAAATAAACAGGAGGATTTACAATGAAGAGGATATCCACTGAGGTAAAGGTAGGCATATTCGTGTTTATCGGCATCCTTGTTCTGGCTTATATGACTGTAAACATTGAGAAATTCCGGTTTGGTGGGGCGGTAGGATATAGTATATATACAAAGCTGGGATCAGCCGCAGGACTTCTAAAGAAGTCACCTGTTAGAATCGCAGGGGTCCAGGTCGGCAGGGTGGAGGAGATTATCCTTGTAAAGAGCAAGGCAAAAGTGACACTGCGGCTCCCCCTCCAGATGAAAGTTCCTGTTGATTCCCTTGTCTTTGTGAAATCAGAAGGGCTTCTTGGTGAAAAGTACATTGAAATCAAACCGGGCCTAAAAGAAGCCTTCATAGCGCCAAACGGCGAGCTCCGCCAGGGAGATTCCATGGTGGATATCGATGACTTCTTCAATCAAATGAACTCCGTTGCTTCTGATATCAAGCGAGTTACTGTCTCGTTAAACAGGGTATTTGGAGGAAGAGAAGGCGAGCGTTCTTTGAAGAACACCTTTGATAGTGTCGAAGATTTAACCGCGAACCTGAGTGACCAGGTAAGAGAAAACAAAGAGAGATTCAATAGGATACTGGCACATTTTGAAGATATTACAGAAGACCTGACCGGAGTATCTGAAAATTTAGACGATACTTTTGATACAATAAACAGTGTGGTGAATAAGATCGATAATGAGGAGGGACTTCTTGGCAAGCTGGTTGCCGATGAATTCCTTTATGAGCAGACCAAAGACGTGATTAAAAACCTGAACAGGATCACTTTAAAAATAGAAAGAGGAGAGGGGACGATCGGCAGGCTGATTGCTGACAGATCCCTTTACGACCAAGGCAGAGACGCTATTGAAAGCCTTAAAAAAATAACCAAAAGGATAGAAAGGGGAGAGGGGACGATCGGAAAACTCACTTCTGATGATACCCTTTATACTGAGACAAAGAAGGCCATCAAAAAGGTGACCAAGGCAGCCGAGGGAATAGAGGAACAAACGCCGATTACCGTGCTCGGGACAGTGCTGGGAATTGTACTGAATTAGTTCAAATAACTCAAATCGTGAGGAAAAGATTATCCAAATGTAACTATTCAGCCACAGATTCACACAGATGAACACGGACAGGTTTAAATACAAAGAAATCACGGATATTACTCTTAGAAGTTTTTATGAAGCAATTAATCAATTGGTTTGTATATGATTAATAATAGAAAAAATATCAGCGATGATCAGCGTAGATCGGCGGCTGAGTAGTTACATCCAAATCACAAAATCTCCATATCCCCTTTGAATAAAGAGAATTGTCAATGGTCTTTAAAACTCTGCGCCATTTGCGCCTTTGCAATAAACCATTTCCCGATCATCAGCGCCTTAAGATACCCCCTGGCATGTTGGTTCTTCTATTCATGCTTATTGCCTCCGGATGTGCCTCCTCTTTAACAGGGGATCGTAGATTGAATCTATGGCCTTTATTGAACTATTACAAGGATACAGAACACAGAACCACCGAACTCGATGCAATCGGGCCTTTTTTTACCCTTTATTCCTCCCCATTGGAACAACGCTACGGTTTAAGGCCCCTCTTTTTCGTAAACAAAAATAAAGAGGTTTCATCCACAGAAATCGAATACCTCTTTCCGCTGGGAAAGTATAGAAAAAAAGAAAAGGATAGCTCTTTTTACCTTGTCCCCCTTTTTTCTTCACACAAAGATTCGATAGATACTCAAGGGAAAACCCATGATTTTGGCATGTTTCCCATATTTTGGGGCAAGGATGAAGATGGGAACAGATACGGGGGCCTATTCCCGATATACGGAAAATTGAATCACAGGTTTGGAAAGGATCAAATCCGCTTTTACCTTTGGCCTTTTTATCTATTCTCCAAGGATGATGATTGCAGTACCCACGATATTCTCTGGCCATTCTTCTCCTGCACAAAAGGGGAGAATGAAAGGGGTTTTAAGGTATGGCCCCTCTTCGGGCATTATGAAAAAGAAGGCGAATTTTCCAGGGATTTCGCTTTATGGCCAATATTTTTTAAACAAAAGACCGACCTGGATACCGATAACCCAAAAAGTACAAAAGCAGCCCTTCCTTTCTTTGTGCAGAAAAAATCCCCCGAGAAAGTATCCAGATCCATTCTCTGGCCTTTTTTCAACTATTCCGATGACAGAAAAAACGAATATAAACAGTGGGATATGCCCTGGCCGCTTTTCCAATACGGCAAAGGAGTAGAATTAGAACTATTCCGGTTTTTTCCGATTTACGGATATAAAAGAAGTGCAGATTCAAAGACCGGATACTTTCTCTTTCCTCTTTACACATACAGCAAAGACGAATTCGAAGACCATAAGGACACAACCTATAGATTATTGCTGATCAATAAATATCAAAAAAAGGAGTTTAAAAAGGAATCCAGGAATGCAAAGTCCATTAGAGTATGGCCTCTATTTTATTACAATAGAGAGAAAGAAGATGCTATAAAATTCTGCTTCCCTGAGGTCATCCCCCTGGAAAATGAAGGATTTGAAAGAAACATAAGCCCCCTTTTCAGGCTCTATGAATACAATAGAGATTCTCATGGCAATACAGAATCGAAACTGTTATGGTGGCTTTACAGACACAAAAAGAGCAATACAAAAGAGCTTTTTGAAATCGCCTTTCTTTTAGACTATGAAAAAGAGAAGGATATGTCCATCTTCTCTTTTCTAAAAGGAATCTTTGAATATAAACAGGGGAAAGAAAAGAAATCTATAAAACTCCTTTACCTTCCATGGCGAATAAAGTGGTAGAATCATCCTTGATTTTTTTCTTTTAAAATTTTAAAATACCATAATTGATTGGCCATATTAAAGTGCTAAAGAAATTTTATGATTTGAATTGTCTTTTCCTTACGATTTGAGTCATTTTGAAGATTCTACATTCGCTACGCTAAATTGCAAATAACTCAATAATGTTCGTCAAAGACCATCCAAATCATTATTCGGCTAAACAGTAACAAAATTACAAACAGAAAGGACTAAAAAGAGATGGCAAAGATTAAAAGGGCTTTAATAAGCGTATCAGACAAAAAGGGGATTGAACAACTCGCTAAAAGTCTAAATGAAATGGGAGTCGAGATCCTCTCTACAGGAGGGACCGCCTCTTTACTAAAGAAAGAGGGAATACCCGTTTTATCTGTTTCCGAGTATACAGGTTTTCCAGAGATGCTGGATGGCAGGGTAAAAACCCTCCACCCAAAGATACATGGCGCTCTTTTGGGAATAAGGAGCAACAAGGAACATGTAAAAAAGATGGAGGAATTTAATATCAAACCCATCGACATGGTGATTGTAAACCTCTACCCCTTTGAAGAGACGATTGCCAAAGAAGGATGCACCCTGATAGAGGCTATTGAGAATATCGATATAGGGGGGCCCACAATGCTCCGCTCTGCAGCAAAGAACTACAACGATGTAACCGTTATTATCGATCCTGAGGACTACGATGAAGTCCAAAAAGAGATGAAAGAGAAAGGCGGTAATGTATCATCAGAAACAAACTTTCGTCTGGCTAAAAAAGTCTTTCAAACAACGGCGAGGTACGATGGGGCTATCTCTAATTACCTGGGAAGCCTGGAGGAAAAATTCCCCAGGACCCTGTCTTTACAGTTTGAAAAGAGCCAGGATTTGCGCTATGGAGAAAACCCCCACCAGAAAGCCGCCTTTTATAAAGAGAGGGGCATAGAAAGCCCTTGCGTTTCCAATGCCACCCAACTTCAGGGAAAAGAACTCTCATTCAACAATATACTCGATTTGGACGCAGCACTACAGACTGTAAATGAGTTTCAAGAAACAGCCGCTGTAATCATAAAACATAACAACCCATGTGGGGTGGCAATATCTGATAAATCATTGCCGGATGCCTATTGCAAGGCCAAGCAATGCGATCCAACCTCAGCCTTTGGGGGGGTTGTTGGTCTTAATCAAAAGGTGGACAGTAATACAGCAAAAGAGATTACTTCTACCTTTATAGAAGCGCTCATTGCTCCAGGCTACGATGAGGATGCACTGAAGATACTGAAAGAAAAGAAAGACCTCAGGGTTCTCCAGGTACCCCCACTTAAAGGATATGCAAAAAGAGTGCATGACATGAAAAAGGTTTTGGGGGGATTATTGGTACAGGATCTGGATATGGTAGACTTCAAATCCTTAGAGGTTGTCACAAAAAGGAAGCCGACAGAAGAAGACCTAAAGGCATTGCGTTTTGCATGGAAGGTATGCAAGCATGTTAAATCCAATGCCATCGTCTATACAACCTCGGATCAGGTTGTTGGGATCGGTGCAGGCCAGATGAGCAGGGTAGACTCCTCTAATATCGCTGTAATGAAGGCCTGTCTGCCTACAGAGGGGTCTGTTTTGGCCTCGGATGCCATGTTTCCATTCAGAGATGGAGTGGATGCTGCTGCCAAAGCAGGGGTCAAGGCCATCATCCAGCCAGGGGGTTCGATAAGAGATGAAGAAATAATAGACGCGGCCAATGAACACAATATTGCAATGGTCTTTACAAAGATGAGACACTTCAGGCATTAACCAGTGTCCATTCATGAATGGCCCTTTTGCCCAATCTCTGTGTCAGGCTCAGATTTTAATCCTCGAAATATGTCAATATATTCCCGCGGTTAAAATCTTTGCCTTCCTTGATCTTGAACAAAATTGCTCATTTATGGATGGACACTCACTAGATAAGAGGATAAAAGATGAAGGTACTCGTAATCGGATCGGGCGGCAGGGAACACTGTCTTGTCTGGAAGATAAGCCAGAGCCCAAAGGTAAAAAAGATATACTGTGCGATGGGTAATGGTGGAATAAGAAGCCTGGCAGAGTGTATTGACATCAAGGAAACGGATATTTCCGGACTAAAAAAATTCGCAAATAAAGAGAAAATAGACCTTACCGTAGTCGGTCCAGAACTGCCATTGACCCTTGGTATCGTCGATGAATTCGAAAGCGATGGGCTAAGAATCTTTGGTGCTTCTAGAGAATCCTCAAAGATAGAAGGAAGCAAATCATTTGCCAAAGATCTGATGAAAAAATACAAAATTCCTACTGCCAAATATCAAACATTTACATCAAAAGATAAGGCACTGATATATATTGAAGAAAAGGGATGCCCTGTTGTCATCAAGGCCGATGGACTTGCAGCAGGTAAGGGCGTTATCCCTTCTAAAAACATTGATGAAGCGATTGCTGCAATCGATCTGATTATGGTAAAAAAGGCCTTTGGAGATGCAGGCAATAAGATAATCGTAGAAGAGTTTTTAACCGGTGAAGAGGCATCCTTCTTGGTCTTTACAGATGGTGAATCCGTGATCCCTTTACCCACCTCCCAGGATCATAAACCAATCTTTGATGGAGATAGAGGGCCAAACACTGGAGGTATGGGAGCATATTCTCCGGCTCCGATTGTAACCCGGAACTTACATGCTCAGATCATGCAAGAAATTATTATCCCCACGATACGAGCAATGGCTGCAGAGGGAAGAAGGTATAAAGGCGTATTGTATGCAGGGTTGATGATTGATGATGGAAGGGCACAGGTTTTAGAGTTTAATGCCCGATTTGGTGATCCTGAGACGCAACCTCTGCTGATGAGGATGAAAAGCGATATCATCCCTGTATTGGAGGCTACCATAGAAGGAAATCTTTCATTACAGAAGGCTGAATGGGACGATAGGGCTTCGGTATGTGTTGTAATGTCATCAAAGGGATATCCGGGAACCTATCAGAAAGGCTTTGAGATAACAGGCCTAAAAGAGGTTTCCAAAATAAAGAATCTGGAAGTGTTTCATGCCGGAACCGCGATAGAAGGAAGCAAAGTAGTTACGGATGGTGGCAGGGTTCTGGGGGTAACCGCCTTAGGACATGGAATCAAGGAAGCCGTTGAGGTCGCATACAGTGCTGTGAAAAAAATACACTTCAATGGAGTGCATTACAGATATGACATCGGAAATAAGGCTTTGAGTATTTCTTGAGGAGAAAAGACTCAAAACAAGAGACTCTCGATTAAAAATGACTGGTTCGAAGACAGAAAAACCCTGTTTATCGAGGAATGTTTAAGGAAGAACCCGTTGAAAGGTGATTATATGCAAAAACCGCTAGTTGGTATCGTCATGGGTAGTGATTCAGATCTTCCGGTTATGGAAGAAGCCAAAAAGTTATTGGAGTATTTAGAAATAGAATATGAGCTGACCATATCTTCAGCCCATCGCGCACCAGATAGAACTCTTAACTATGCAAAGTCAGCTATTGAAAAAGGGTTAGAGGTGATTATAGCTGGTGCAGGTAGTGCTGCACATCTTGCCGGGATGATTGCCGCTCATACGAATTTACCTGTAATCGGTGTTCCTATAGATTCTTCTTGCTTAAAAGGTATTGACGCCTTGCTTTCCACAGTTCAGATGCCGGGAGGCATACCGGTTGCTACGATGGCTATTGGAAAGGCTGGGGCAAAGAATGCGGCGGTCTTCGCTGCTCAGATATTGGGCGTAAAGTACCCAAAAATCAGAGAAAAACTGAGCATCTATAAAAAAGAACTCGCCTTTCAAGTGGAAGAGAAGGCAAGAAGGTTAGAAAACCCATCACAAAAAACAGGTATTTAGTGTCTACTTGCCTATAGGCCAGAGCTTCTTTTCTTCTAAGACAGACTTCAAGGTCTTCAGGGCAGCATTTGTCGCCGGCATCCCTCCATAAACGAAAGTTTGAAAGATTACCTCTGCCATCTCTTCAGGGGAACAACCTACATTAAGGGCTATTTGGATATGAAGCCTTAACTCATCTATCCTTGATAGAACCGTAAGCGCGGCTATCGTTATCAACTGCCTTGTCTTATGGGGAATCTTCTCTCTGGCATACATTTGTCCTGTAATAAACAAAGAAAGGTCTTTTGCCATGTCCTTATCAAAAGCCTTCCATAGATCATATGGCTTATCATCCTTTATGTCTTTCATATAAAGCCCTGCTGTCTTTTTTGTTTTCTCAAGCACTTCATTGCTCAAAAGAATTTCTCCTTTCTAAAAAATCACAAACATAAAAAAACCGAAAACAAATACCAAAATCAATATTAATATGACCAAGTAAGATTTTGACAGGTAAGATTTTTTATACGGTGGATATTCTATTTCCTCTTCATTTCTCAAATACTCTAAATGATTCTGAAAACGCAAGACCACATCCACCATATCCAGTCCTAGATATTCGGCATAGGACCTTAAAAAGCCTTTAACAATAACATCAGGAGGTAACTTATCCAAATCACTTCTCTCTATCGCTTCAAGAAAAACCTTTCTTATCTTTGTAGACTTTGAAATCTCTTCAAGGGAAATAGACCTTGATTCCCTCTCTTTCTTTAGATATTCTCCAAAGGGCTCCACTTTACTCCTGATCAAATCCGTTGAGTATTTTATAGTAAGCGCTGAAACCGATTAGACACTTACACATTATTGGTCAATAAATCTTAAATAGTGCCCATCCATAAATGGCCCTTTTGCCCAATCTCTGTGTCAGGCTCAGATTTTAATCCTCGAAATATCTTAATATATTCCTGTGGTTAAAAGCTTCGCCTTCCTTGACCTTGAACAAAATTGCTCATTTCTGGATGGGCACTAAATA
>JAUXFK010000104.1 GCA_030623035.1 Deltaproteobacteria bacterium
CTCAGCGCCCTTCGGGCGGACTCTTTTGACAGGATTAACAGGATTTACATGATTTTTTTACTCTTCTTATATCCTGATCATCTTGTATATCCTGTCAAAAAAAGGAAATTCCTATACTATCAATATAAAACGATCGATCTTGACGATCTCAATCATTGTGTTATATAATCTATCAATAAACAGTCCATCTTGAAAAACCCTTTTCCGCTTTTTGTGCGGTTTTTTTATGGAATCCATAGGAGTTGTTTTATGAGTAGAACAGAATCGGTTTCCCCTTCTGATTTTATCCGGAATATCATTGCGAATGATCTCGAATCGAATAAGAACGAGGGGCGAGTCCACACTCGATTTCCACCAGAGCCTAATGGGTATCTGCATATTGGACATGCGAAATCCATCTGCCTTAATTTTGGTCTGGCTGCCGAAAACAAGGGTGGTCTTTGCAATCTTCGGTTCGATGATACGAACCCCAGCAAGGAAGATGTTGAATACATCGAATCGATTCAATCGGACATCAGATGGCTTGGGTTCGATTGGGATGATCGGCTTTTTTATGCATCCGATTACTTTGAAAATCTCTATGAATGCGCTGTCAAGTTAGTAAAGAAGGGCAATGCCTACGTCTGCGACCTGAGCGTAGAAGAGATAAAACAGTATCGTGGCACACTGAAAGAGCCCGGCAAGAACAGTCCATATCGAACACGTTCAATTGATGAAAACCTGGCTTTGTTTGAAAGTATGCGGGCAGGAGAGTTCGAGGATGGCTCTTGTGTACTTCGAGCAAAGATCGATATGTCCTCCCCAAATCTGAATATGCGAGACCCTGTTATTTATCGTATTCTTGAGGTAACACATCATAGAACGGGTACCAGGTGGTGTATATATCCAACCTATGACTTTGCACATTGCATCTCGGATTCTATAGAAGGGATAACTCACTCGATCTGTACACTTGAGTTTGAGGATCATCGCCCATTGTATGATTGGATACTCGATGAATTAGGCCTCGATTGTCATCCTCAGCAAATAGAGTTTGCGCGCCTCAACCTCAGCTATACTGTAATGAGCAAACGAAAACTTCTTAAGCTGGTGGAGGAAGGGCATGTTACGGGGTGGGATGATCCACGTATGCCTACGATATCGGGCTTAAGAAGACGCGGTTACACCCCAGAGTCGATTCGAAATTTCTGTGAGCGAATAGGGGTGGCCAAGAGGGAAAGCCAGGTCGACATAGCACTGCTTGAACATTGCATTCGGGAATATCTAAATCGAAAGGCCCCTCGTATGATGGCTGTATTGCGTCCTCTGCGTGTGATCATTGACAACTATCCTGAAGACCATGAGGAAGAGCTGGAAGCGCTTAACAATCCAGAGGACCCCTCTATGGGAACAAGGAATGTCCCTTTTTCACGGGTACTTCATATTGAACGAGAAGACTTTCTTGAAGACCCGCCAAAGAAATTTTTCCGTTTGGCCCCAGGCCGTGAAGTACGTTTACGATACGCTTATTATATTACATGTGTGGGTGTGGTGAGGGACGAACAAACCGGTGAAGTCGTCGAACTGCACTGTGTCTATGATCCGGAAACCCGGGGAGGCTGGTCTACTGACGGACGCAAGGTGAAGGCAACATTGCACTGGGTTTCGGCTGCCCACTCTTTTCAAGCTGAAGTTCGTCTTTTCAACCATCTCTTTACAAAAGAAAATCCAGACGAAGAAAATAAGACACAAAGCTTCAAGGATTTTTTAAATCCCATATCCCTTGAGAGACTGACTTCATGCTGTTTAGAACCTGCTCTGGCAGAAGCATCACCAGGAGATATATACCAGTTCGAAAGGCTCGGCTATTTCTGCGTTGATTCTAATGATTCTTCTGATAGAAAACCTGTATTCAACCGTACGGTTACTTTACGTGATACATGGGCTAAAATCTCTAAAAATATTCCTCGCCCTTGAACAAAATTACTCATTTATAGATGAAAACCAGGTGTAAAATATAGAAGAAATTCCTTATTTCCCTTGGCTCCCAATATTGGCGAATCAATTACCCCCTGAACCTTTAAATTATTGAGTGAAGCGAAATTTATTATCTTTTCAATCGCCTTTTTATGCTTTTTGGGCTCCTTAACTATACCCCCCTTCCCTACCTCCGCCTTTTCCAGTTCAAATTGAGGTTTTAAGAGGGCGATTATCCAAGCCCTACCATTTTGCAGTTTGATAACCGTGGGTAAAACTCTGGTAAGGGAAATAAAAGAGGTGTCTATTACAGCCAAATCGATCTCATCTTCAATCTCTTTTGGGTCAAGGTATCGGATATTCCTTCTCTCCAGACTCACTATCCTTGAATCCTGCCTCAGCTTCCATGCAAGTTGTCCATAACCTACATCAATGGCATATACCTTCCTGGCTCCCCTCTGTAATAGACAATCCGTGAAACCACCGGTTGAGGCCCCCACATCGAGCGCTACTTTATCCGCTGTCTCAAGTTTAAAAACATCTAATGCATGGGCCAATTTTACCCCGCCACGACTTACATATGGAATATCATTGCCTTTCAACCTTAAGGAAGAATCCGGCAATACTTTTGCCCCTGCCTTGTCTGCTCTGTGGTCATCTACGATGACCTTCCCTTCCATGATCAGGGCCTTTGCCCTTTCACGGCTGGAGACGATACCCCTTTCTACCAATAGCTTGTCGAGACGTTCACTCTTCCTTGCTTTCATTTCTTCGAGTATCTCTACTGCGCTTTCTTTGGTCCCCCAACCCCTCTGTTCCTGGATCTCAACACTGACTGGGCTGCTGCTAGACGTGCTATGGGAATTCGGTAAGGTGAGCAGCTTACATAGTCCAATCCGGTCCTGTAAAAAAACTCTATGGAACTGGGATCCCCACCATGCTCTCCGCATATCCCCACTTTTAGAGTGGGTTTTGTATTTCTTCCCCTCTGTACAGCAATCTCTATTAGTTTTCCAACTCCATCCTGGTCTAATTCCTGAAATGGATCCTTTTCAATTATTCTTTTGTTGATATAGTATGGCAAGAATTTGCCTGCATCATCTCTACTCAATCCAAAGGCCATCTGTGTGAGGTCATTGGTTCCGAATGAGAAAAACTCGGCCACCTCAGCAATCTCGTCTGCTGTAATGGCCGCCCTGGGCAATTCTATCATGGTTCCCACCATGTATTCTATATTAATACCACAAGATTCCATTACCTCCTTAGCGACCCTGTCCACTACCTGCTTTTGCATAATCAATTCTCTTACATGCCCTACAAGTGGGATCATTACTTCAGGAACTACCTTTATGCCTTCTTTTGCTACCTGACACGATGCCTCAAATATTGCCCTCGCCTGCATCTCAGTGATTTCAGGATAGACTATGCCCAAACGGCAGCCTCTATGACCAAGCATTGGGTTGCTCTCATGGAGGCCTTCTATCTTTGTTGTCAATTTCTCTCTTAAGATACCCATTTTTTTAGCCAGTCTATCTATCTCTTTTTCACTTTTTGGAAGGAATTCATGGAGGGGGGGATCAAGGGTTCGAATGGTAACCGGCATCCCATCCATCAACCTGAAGATACTAATAAAGTCTTCTTTTTGCATAGGCATCAACTTGGATAAGGCCTTTTCCCTTCCGGCTTTATCATCTGCCAGGATCATCTCACGAACCGAATCTATACGATCTCCTTCGAAGAACATATGTTCTGTTCTGCAAAGTCCTATACCCTCAGCACCAAAACTCAAAGCAACACTTACCTGATCCGATTTGTCTGCATTTGTACGTATCCCAAGAGTTCTTATTTCATCAGACCACGACATGATCTTCGTAAATATCTGATAGATATCCGATTCTTTTGGTTCTAATGTCTTGTCTATAAGCACCTGTAGAGTCTCTGAAGGGGTTTCCTTTATCTTGTCTAGATATACCTCTCCGATGGTACCATCAACAGAGATGTAGTCTCCTTTCTTTATTTCACGGCCTTTAACTCTCATCACTTGCTTTGAATAATCGATCTCTAATGCCTCAGAGCCCACAACACAAACCTTTCCCATCTGCCTGGCAACCAGGGCTGCATGGGATGTCATCCCGCCTCTGGCAGTTAAAATACCCTTGGCTGCGTTCATCCCTCGAATGTCTTCAGGTGATGTCTCAATCCTCACCAGTATAATATCCTCTTCGCCTTTTTGTGCAAGCTCTTCTGCTTCAGAAGCATTGAATATGACCTTTCCAGATGCGCCACCCGGACCTGCATTCAATCCTTTTGCCAATAGTCTCCCCTGTGCAATAGCCTTTTTCTTCTCTTCAGGGTCTAAGATAGGGCTAAGCAACTGGTTTAACTGTTCCGGTTCTACTCTCATAATTGCTTCTTCTTTCTCGATCAGCTTCTCCTCAACCATTTCTACTGCTATACGGATGGCAGCAAAACCGGTACGTTTGCCGGATCGGGTCTGAAGCATGTAGAGTTTACCTCTTTGAATGGTAAACTCTACATCCTGTAAATCTCTGTAATGAATTTCTAATGTTTTTCTAATATCAAGAAGTTGATTGTATATCTCAGGCATTTCTTCTTCCAAAGAGGGAAGAAGGCTCTTTCCCTTTTGGAGATTGTTGATCGGCCTTGGTGTACGGATACCTGCAACTACATCCTCCCCCTGCGCATTCAATAAGTACTCTCCATAAAAGACATTTTCCCCGGTAGCAGGATCACGGGTAAATGCCACACCTGTACCGCTGTCTTCCCCTAAATTTCCGAACACCATAGCCTGGACATTTATTGCTGTACCCCAGTGTTCGGGTATGTGGTTCAATTCCCGATAGGCAATCGCCCTTGGATTATTCCATGAACTGAATACAGATCCAATCGCTCCCCATAACTGTTCTAAGGGGTCTTCTGGAAAATCAATATTCAGCCTTTTTTTGATTTCGGTCTTAAATTCAATTACCAGTTCTTTGAGGTCATCAGAGCTGAGTTCATAGTCAAAAGTAACCCCATTTTTCTCTTTCTTTTCTTCCAGGATAATCTCAAACGGGTCTCTTTCATCCTTCTCAACAGGCTTTAGCCCCAAGACGACATCTCCGTACATCTGAACGAACCTGCGGTAACAGTCATAGGCAAACCTTTCATTTTTAGATTGGGCGATGAGTCCTTTTAATGTTATATCATTTAAGCCTATATTAAGCACTGTATCCATCATTCCAGGCATTGACGCCCGAGCCCCCGACCTGACTGAAAGCAATAAGGGATTTTCATTATCGCCGAATTTCGCTCCCATAGCATCTTCAACCCTGATTAGACTCTCTTTAACCTGGGCCTCTAACCCGGAAGGGTAATCCCCATGACTCTCATAGTATCTTGTACAGACCTCGGTTGTTATCGTAAATCCAGGAGGTACCGGTATGCCGAGTCTTGCCATCTCTGCCAAATTGGCACCTTTGCCCCCTAAAAGTTCCTTCATCTTTGCATTTCCTTCAGCCTTATCTTTACCAAAGAAATAAACATATTTCTTATCCATTCGAGACTCCTTCTCATTGGAATATTATCAAATCTATGCGGTTACAATCTTCGAAAAATCGCCAATCTTCAAAAATAAATCGGATACCTTAACCAGCATGGCCAGTCTGTTCTTTCTTACTTCCTCGTCTTCCGCCATTACCATGACATTATCGAAGAAGTCGTCAACAGGTTTCCTCAAATTAACCAGTATATACAGGGCCTCCTTATAGTTCTTTTTTAAAATCAATTCCAATACACTTTCCTTTATCTCTTTATATGCATCCCAAAGGTTATTCTCTGCTGGATGCTGGAACAGAGAGACCCTTGTCTCTTTTGCGGAAGAGGATTGCGTTATGATATTCGAAGCTCTTTTAAAGGCAATCGTCAACGGTTGAAAATCTGGCTGGTTTTTCATTTCTTCCAAGGCTTCTATCCTATCAAATGCATCCGCCATATCATCGAAGTTTAAGGACAATACAGCATCTATTACATCATAAGAAAACCCTTTTGCACTTAAATGATGCTGAAACCTCTGTCTGAAGAATTCGAAAACCTCATTAAAAACATCGACTGGCGCTCTGGATATTTTGTCATTTAGGTACTCAATGCTCCTTTTGCATATTTTGGTCAGGCAGATCGGGTACCTCCTGTCCAGTATGATGTTAATCACCCCCAGTGCCTGGCGCCTTAACGCGTAGGGATCGGATGTCCCAGTAGGAATAAGTCCAACACCAAAACACCCCACAATCGTATCAATCCTGTCTGCGATACTAACAAATGCACCCATATCAGAGCGAGGAAGTGAATCACCGGCAAACCTTGGAAGGTAATGCTCATATATTGCATTTGCTACTTCTGGGTCTTCACCCGATAAAAAAGCGTATTCTCTGCCCATAACTCCTTGAAGATTCGGAAACTCCCCAACCATTTTGGATGTCAAGTCAGCCTTGCAAAGAAAAGCAGCCCTCTTTGTTGTTTCTTTCAATTCAGGTTTAATCTCCAATGCCAGATATTCGACCAGTCTTTTTAGCCTCATGACTTTTTCGTATAGGGTGCCCAATTCCGACTGAAATACGATTTCCTTTAAATAAGGAACACTTTCAAAAAGTGGGCTTTTCTGGTCTTCTTCAAAGAAGAACTTTGCATCAGAAAGCCTGGCCTTCAAAACTCTTTCATTCCCCCTTACAACTACCTCAGGATCCTTTACAATTGTATTATTGACAGAGATAAAGTATGGCAAAAGATCGCCTGAACTATCGATTACAGAGAAGTACATCTGATGTTTACGCATGCTGGCTATCAAAACCTCTTTTGGCAGGTCCAAGAACTCCCTGTCGAATGTCCCAACGATTGATGTCGGATATTCAATCAGAAAGTTGACCTCCTCTAATAAATCTTCGTCCTCCAGAACTTTACCTGAAACACCGGCAACAGCCTCAGCGATTTCTTTTCGAATCATCTCCTTTCTTTCTATCGGATCGACAATTACTTTGGCTTTCCGGAGATGATCAATATAGGAATTAAAATCCAGGACTTTGAATGGAGACGGCGCCATAAAACGATGGCCAAAGGATATGTCTTTGCTCTCAATATTACCTACCCAAAATGGGACGATATCCCCGTTGAATAGACATAGAATCCAATGGATCGGACGGGCAAACCTTATCGGGCTATCCCCCCATCTCATAGACTTGGGGAAAGGGATGGAAGTTATTAACCTGGGAAGTATAGATGACAGGACTTCTCTTGTATCAATGCCAGACTCCTTTTTTTTAACAGCTACGTAATCGCCTTTAGACAAACTAACTTGCTGAAGATCAGCCAGACTAACATTCTGAGCTTTTGCAAAACCAATGGCTGCACCGGTTGGATTCCCGTCATTATCGAAGGCCACCTTCTTTGATGGCCCGATTTTCTCTACATAGATATCTTCCTGCCTGCCAGATAAACGATCAATAAAGAGTACCAACCTTCTTGGTGTACCGAAAGTCTTTATGTCTTCAAATCCCAACCTTTGGTTTTTCAGTTCTTTTCTAAAGAGTCTTTCCATCTCCTCCAAGGCCATATGAATAAACCCGGATGGGATCTCTTCTGTCCCTATCTCAAGAAGAAACTCGCTTGCCATGATTTCAATCCTAGCGCATTACATTTGATGAACAATTAAATATAAAATCCCGATTTCTTATTTCCAGATGAACACTAACTGTCTTTTAACAGAGGGAATCCCAGCTCCTGTCTTTGTTTGAGATACTGCTTTGCACATAAGCCTGCCAGGTTTCTTACTCTACCTATAAACCTCGTTCTTTCTGTAACGCTGATAGCATTTCTTGCATCTAACAGGTTGAATGTATGAGAGCACTTTAGACAGTACTCATATGCCGGTAATACCAAACCCTTTTTTATCGAACCTTTAGATTCTTTTTCATACATGTCGAACAGTTTAAAGAGCATATCTATATCGGCCTGCTCAAAATTATAGATAGAAAATTCTATCTCGCTTTGGAGATGTATGTCTCTGTATTTTATCCCATCTACCCATTCTATGTCATATACATTGTCTATAGCCTGGAGGTACATGGCAATCCTTTCTAATCCATACGTCAACTCAACAGATACAGGCTTGAGGTCTATACCACCTGCCTGCTGAAAATAGGTGAACTGCGTAATTTCCATCCCATCCAGCCAAACCTCCCAGCCCAACCCCCAAGCGCCAAGGGTAGGGGATTCCCAATCATCTTCAACAAATCTTATGTCATGGGCCAATAGATCTATGCCAATGGCTTCTAAACTCTTTAGATACCTGGATTGAATATCCATTGGAGAGGGTTTCATTATTACCTGAAATTGATAGTAATGTTGAAGCCGGTTGGGATTTTCTCCATATCTGCCGTCCGTTGGCCGACGCGAAGGCTCAACATATGAGACCTTCCATGGTTCAGGGCCAATAACACGGAGAAAGGTGGCCGGATTGAATGTCCCGGCCCCCACTTCAACACCATAGGGCTGTTGAATGACACACCCCATATCCTTCCAAAAGCTTTGAAGGCTCAGTATTATATCTTGAAAGTTCATTGCTTCCTTTTCGTAAAAAAAATTACGTAAAACATAAGTGACTACTCAGGTTGTCAGGTTCAAATATAAACATCATAGAAGACGGATTTGGGTAAAGAGTATTGTTGAGAAATGGAGCTATAAAGCTAAATATTTAGACCCTTTATCTTATTGTGCAATGTGTTTCTGTTGATCCCTAGAAAACGGGCAGCTTCGTATTTTATATTGTTTGTCCTTTTTAGGGCCAATTTGATCAGAACCTTTTCTACTATGGATATTATGTCAGAATACAGGTTTCTCTTTCCTTCAGTATTTATATCCATCAGGGTAATTAATGCGTCTAACTTCGCTTCCAGGATATTTTCTATGAAGGTTTTCTTCGAGGGACTTGCCATTAACGTATTACTAATATCGAGTGGCTTCTCTTTTTCGAGTTCTTCTTGTAACCGCTTATTCTCGCGGATTAAATCATCTCTTTCCTTTTTTAAACCCTGGTAAAAAGGTATGGTTTGAGCAATAATGGATGTAATACCTTTCAACAGATTTAGATCCTCAACAAATGCTATATTGTCATTAAAAAGCCTATCTACTGAAAGCACCCCAACAACCTTTTCTTCGATCTTTAACGGGACACAGAAAAAGAAAATACCCGGCTTTTTTATATCAGAACATATCGAAGCATCCAAATACAAAGGGGAATTACATGAATTGGAGAGTGCTATGGGCATGCCACTTTCAAAAACCTTCTTATGAATATCATCTGCTTTTATCTCTTTTTCATAAGTTCCATAGAAGGCCTTTGCAATAATTTCCTCTGTTTCAAGGTCCAAAAGCATTAACATGCCCTGGCTCATAGCCAAACGTAGAGCGAGGACATCCATGACACAGTCTAACACCTTATTTAGATCAAGTGATGAATTCAAGGCCTTGTTTATCTCTATTAAAGTATCAATCTTTAATGTCTCTAGATGATCTTCTTGATTAACCCTCGATAAATCTTCCATCCTTACCTCCGTAACATGTTCTCTATTTGATAGTTACCACTTTTCCCCCC
>JAUXFK010000154.1 GCA_030623035.1 Deltaproteobacteria bacterium
ATTATAACGCGTGCAACTGTTTGAGCAGTGTAGTGAGCGTTAAGAACGAACAGGAGATTGTTTCTTGATTGTGAGTCTTAACAGATACATTTGTGACTGTCTAATTCAAATGATCAATACCGTTCTTTCTTTATGCTCACTAAATCGCGAGTTTTGCACGGGTTATAATGCGACCGCCTTTGCTGTGACCGATTTTTTGCAAAGGGAAGTCAATAATCATTTTTCCTTATTAAAATTTACAATTGTGCCTCTTATACCCCTGGGATATTTACTTTTGTTTTATTGAAGACTATAATACTTTTATGAAAGAGAAAGTCGTTTCAATTATAAGAGCCTCTAGATGAGAGAAAGAGGATGTATATGCGAGGATTTAAATTGAATATTAACGGCAATTTGAATAATAGAGGGACTGAGCATACGATTAGAAGCCCTTATAATGGTAAGGCTGTGGGAAAGGTGATGTTTGCAGGCCCTAAAGAGGCTGAATTGGCACTTGATTTATCTTGCAGGGCATTTGATGGAATATCAAATATGCCGGCTTATGAAAGAGCGTCTGTTTTAAGAGAGATATCAAAGGGGATATCACACTGCAGTGATCAATTGGCTGAGATCATAAAGGATGAAGCAGGCAAGCCGATAGAGCTTGCCAGGGCCGAAGTAGATAGAGCTGTCTCTACTTTCTTCTTAGCTGCTGATGAGGCATTGAGTATGGAAGGCACTGTCTTAGATTTGGATAGTGTGCCTGCAAGTTCTAATAAGATTGGTATAATAAAACGCTTTCCAATAGGCCCTGTACTTGCCATCACTCCCTTTAATTTTCCCTTGAACCTTGTCTCCCATAAAGTTGCACCTGCTCTGGCTGCTGGTAACAGTATTGTATTGAAGCCTTCATCAAAGGCACCCATGTGTGCCCTTACATTGGCTGAGATCGTGATCAAAGCAGGTCTTACCCCAGGTATACTCAATGTGGTTCCATGTTCGAGTCAAATAGCAGAAGGTATGGTTCAGGATGCGAGGATTAAAAAATTCTCGTTTACCGGAAGTGCAGAGGTTGGCTGGAGGCTAAAAGCACTGGCCGGAAAAAAGAAGGTTACCCTGGAGTTGGGTGGAAATGCCGGTGTGATTGTAGAGGCAGATTCAGATATTGATATGGCAGTTAAGAAGCTGGTAATTGGCTCATTTGCATATGCGGGTCAGGTTTGTATATCTGTACAGCGTATCTTTGTTCATCAATCTATAGCCGATGAATTTATCGGCCGTTTTGTAGAATGTACAAAGAATGAGGCATTATGGGGAGACCCGTCAGAGCCGGATGTTATATGCGGTCCTATGATAGATTCGGAAAATGTAGCTCGTGTTCTTAGATGGATAGATGAAGCAAAGGTCAATGGAGCTACGCTGTTATGTGGGGGCGAACAGCACAATAATATTATTACCCCGGCGGTCCTTACTGAGGTCGATCCTAGACTTTCTATAGCAGCAAAAGAGGCATTTGGGCCTGTGGTTGTAATAGAAAGATATAAAGAATTTGACGAGGCTATAACCAGGCTTAACGATTCTGTTTACGGACTTCAGGCTGCTGTATTTACGAATGATATAGAAAAGGTCTTTAAGGCATATAATAGAATCGATGTCGGAGGGGTGATCCATAATGATTCTCCCTCATTTCGAGTGGATCATATGCCATACGGCGGTGTTAAGGATTCAGGAGAGGGCAGGGAAGGGCTGCGTTATGCTATTTTGGATATGACGGAAATGAAACTCCTTGTAATTAATTCACCATGAAAGATTGGATTATTTGTAATAGTTTAGCACTATGAAATAGAAAACTATCATCAAGCTTCAACTCTTTTCAAAAAGCTAAACTGTTACAAAGATTAAGATAATGCCTTTTAAAAAAAAGGTTATGGCTCTTCATGGCCTAATGATACCATCTTGCGGTGACGCGCCTCCTCTCTTTGTATGTCGAGTCTCTTCCAGTTTTCCTTGAGATGTTCCAGTTTCTTTGTCAAGACACGAAGCTCATTTTCTTTTGATTGAATCCCAGGTTGCGTGGTATCGATTGGTACTTGGTTTTCCAGGTCATTTATCCTATCCTTTAATTCCTGTGCCTCTTTGCGTATAGCCCTCATTTCGGCAAGGATTTCCTCTTCGTCTTTGGTTATATATTCTTTGAACTTTGTGCAGGTAGTGTCTTCTGAAGAAATACAGTCGATTTGCCTCTCCTTTATAGAGAGTAGTTTCATATCTTCTTGTTTTTGCATTTTGTATAACCTTTTAGATTGTGTGCATTCAGAAATGAGCAATTTTCCCCCAAGGTCAGGGAAGGCGAAGTGATTATTTATTGGGAGGTTTTTTCAATATCTCGATTGTAAATTTTTGAAAGCGCTCATTTTTTTTAATCAGGGTATCCATTAAACCATAGCTTTCATTGTCTTCACATTTAACATGGGTACATAGGCATTGGTGCTTGCAGTTCTCACAGTAATAGTCTTCGTTTAACTGAATCTCGCATGTACCACAATAGGGCCTCATTGAAAGTGCTTCATCCTCGCTTTGTGCAATGAAATAATCCCGTTTACTTTTCGGCATATTCCTCCTCCCTGTTCCTCTCTCAGTCAACATTGAAGCCAGAACGCAACTAACCCGAAGGGTAGGGCCGGCTCACTCTGCATGTTCCCTCAAATAATTTGCAATTTTTCTTTTCGCTTTATTTGAGTCTTTAACAAAATAACTAGTGTCATGTCAAGCGTGAAATATCGTATCAGGCGGTAGTCATTCCCACGAAGCTTGTCCTCGACTACGATCGGGGAGTGGGAATCCAGTATTTCCGGCTACTTTGGCGCTTCTGGATTCCCGCTTTCGCGGGAATGACGGTCATCTTTGCGACATTACATAGGTGACACGACACTAGTTAGCTTCTTAAGATGGCTAAATAATTACTGAAAAACTATATTTTTTTAAGTACCCATTTTAGCGAGCGAAATGTGTAAAATCCATACCACATTTGACTGATTTAGTTCGTTTCTTTGTGGGGGATGACGCCCAGTGTTGGAAGGTTAAGGTGTTTCTCTATGTCATCGGGGGTTTTAATAGTATTGTCAAGATATTCGAAGAAGAAGGCCAGTCCTATTCCCAAGGTAAGTCCTGTTATGATTGCAAGGAGTATATTCTGCTTCTTTTTGGGTTTGATCGGGTTATCAGGGATTCTCGCCGGATCAACGACTACTATATTAGTTGCCTTCAAATTTTCAGTAATGCCTGTTTCTTTTGCCCTTTTAAGAAGACTTTCATAGAGCATACGGTTTGTTTCAACATACCTCTTCAATGTATTGTATTTTATCTCTTTTTGATTGAGCTTCAATGCTGCTTCCTTTTGATCACTAAGGGCCTTTGCAATAGATTTTTCTTTTGCTTTGGATATTTTATATTCAATCTCAATACTTTTCGCTATATTTTTTATCTCATAAGCAATTTTGCTCTCCATCTCTGATATCGTTGATTTCAAGCTGATCATCCTGGGATGCTCAGGGCCAAACTTCTCGGAGAGGTCAGAGTAGCCTCCTATTAATTTTACATGCTGGGCCTTTAATTCCTGGATGAGCGGATTCTCAACTACAGCAGGCAAGGATTCAACCTCTTGGGGGTCTTTTGAAAGTCTTTTCATCTCATTATATAGATTCTCCATACCTATTCTCCTGGTCTTGGCCTCAGTGAGAGCGTTATTTAAGTTATTGAGATTCTGGATATTGATGTTATACCTTTCTTCAAAGTTTATTGAGATAAGGTTGTTATTTTCTTTATACTTCTGGAGGGCCTCTTCAGATTTTTCCAGCTCTACTTTTATTCCTTCTATCTGTCTGTTGATCCAACTCAGTGCGTCTTTTGATGCATTGAGTTTCCCCTCTAAATTGGTTTCAATATAGAGCCTGGCATGGGTATTGATGATTTTGGCTGCAAGTGCAGGATCATGCGCTTCGAAACTTATATTAACCAGCCGGCTGTCCCTGATTGGCGTTATCTTGAGCTTCTCCAGGTAAGTCTTAATCAGGCTGTTCATTTCTTTTTCTTCGTTGTTTTGGGTTATGCGTGTTTCTCTGGTCTTCTGAGAAGATATGACATTAATGCCTTTCTTAATCCATGAGGAAATTTTGGCCTTGATGTTGATTGAGGAATCTTTGTTTTTCGGCTTGAACTCTGTGGAGTTTTTGAGGTTAAGGATCTTAATTACCCTTAAAGCGAGTGAATTACTTTTAAGCATTTCATACTGGGTCTTATAATAATCGATATGAGAGGTATCCGCATCAAGAACTTCCTGAATATTAACTATGTTAGGAGACCCCTTCTCTATCAGTAACTGAGAAGTGGCCTGAAAAACCGGCATAATCTTGAAGGAACCTATTGTAACAGTGGTGACCAGCACTATAAAGACGGTCAGAATTGTCCACTTTCTATTTACAATAACCCTTATGTAATCTCGAATGTTTATAGTCTCATCTCGAGGGCTTATAATTTCTTCTGATTGCATGGATTTTAGTAGATTACCTCCATGATAGTGTTTCTTTATAAGTAGTGTCCATCCATAAATGGCCCTTTTGCCCAATTTCTGTGTCAGGCTCAGATTTTAATCCTCGAAATATGTCAATATATTCCTGTGGTTAAAATCTTCGCCTTCCTTGATCTTGAACAAAACTTCTCATTTCTGGATGGACACTAAGTAGGATTAAAAGAAGCTCTCAGGTACCATAATAATATCTTCGGAATTTATTAAATCGGTCATTCTTGCGTGTATCTTTACTTTCTGTCCCTTTTTTTCACGCAGTAACCTGACCTTTTTTTTCGCTGCCTTGTCAGTAAATCCGCCGGCCATTGTTATCCCCTTGAGAACGGTGGTACCTTTTTCGAGTTTGTATCTCCCCTCTCTCTTTACTTCGCCATATACATAGTAGAATTCAGCCTTGGGCACATAGATTGTGTCGCCATGTTTAAGGGTTATGTTCTGGCTGATATCTCCCTCTAAGGATTTTCGCAGATTTAAAGTAATGACTTCGCCTTCCCCGGCATTTTCGAGAGGCACGGGGTTTCCTCTCCTGATATTATTTCTGGGACGCACCACAACGATCTCATTTCCAGCATCCCGGGTAGGTCCGCCTGCCCTGGAAATGACCTCAAGCAACGTGGTCTGCCCTGTCAAGGGATATACCCCCGGCCCCTGGCCTCTCCCATAAGGGCCTCCCACTTCTCCCATTACATATATCCGCTTACTTTTGTATTTTT
Organism: Deltaproteobacteria bacterium; assembly: GCA_030623035.1. Taxonomy (GTDB): domain Bacteria; phylum Desulfobacterota; class UBA8473; order UBA8473; family UBA8473; genus JAUXFK01. Next base: position 5,278 of record JAUXFK010000154.1, read on the forward strand.
TGACAGAAACAGTAACCTGGGGATTGATGATGAATCTTCCAGCCAGTTTGGCTTCAATACTTTTTTCTAATTCGTGGACAGTCATTTCATCAGCAATAAGCTTACCAATCAATGGGTACGAGAATTCTCCTTCCCTTGAGACTGTTACTGTCCTTGTTAGATCATTATGATCCCAGACCTGTATCAAAAGAACGTCCTCAGGGCCAATCTGGTAGTCTTTGGCTTTATTAAATTCGTGGGGGGGTAAGAAAACCTTGGCCTTTTTTTCGAATACCTCAGCGATTCTTTCTTCATTTTTGTTGAAATTGTGGTTGGTTTTTTTATCCTCGCCGGCTTTCTTTGCTTCGGGGATGTCTGGATAGCTCACGCAGGAAGTCATTAGTGAAATAAAAGAAAGGATGATAAAGATGTTAATAAAAAATGAGGATGATCTTTTCGTATGATTTATCGCCTTTTTCATTTTACCCAAAGTAAGCAATCGCAAAGCTGAAGATCTGCTTTTAAAGTATGAGAAGTATATTTAACATGATCTGATTCTCTTTGTAATCCTCAATAGATATATTGGATTCATTATTTGTATGGTCGTATTTCAGGTTTCCTATGAGCCAGTCTTTGATAAGCTTATAAGTTAATCCTGCGGTGACGCCGTATCTGTCATCCTTCCTCTTTTCGCCAATAGTGCCTTCCTCGGAAAAATCGTTCTGTGTGTAGGATACGCCAAAAGAGGAGGATGCCTTATAAGTAAAACGATGTTCTAATGATATATCTGCACTGGTAGAAATATAGTTTGTACCATAAGAGCCCTCTGCTGCTGTAATCGATGTCTCTAATATTTCCCGTGCCCCTGAAAAGAAAAGAGTGGTATCTTCAGCCCAATCATATGAAAGATCGGCAAAGTAGCCAAAGTCCGTCTCATCCTCTCCAGCCTCTTCATAGTCTCGGCCTATGAACCCACCTTTAATGGTTCCTGCAAGTTTGGCAGTGGCCTTCCAGGCCAGTCCGACATATACTGTATGACTCTCACTGTCTGTAGATGCAAAGTCATAATCCTCATTATCGATATCTGTGTAGACGTATTCAAACAGTATGGAGGTCTTGGCCCATGCCTGGTAAAAGATAGTTGCCCCGATATCATCTCTATCGAAATTGTCCAGCTTATCTCTGTATTCGGGGTAGCTTCTATCAAATCGTTTTGTTATGTGTTTGTAGTCTGTGTCTATCCTGTAACGGTCAGCAAACCTGTAAGAGACTTTTGCAAAAGAGGTGTTGTGATAAAAATCTTTTCTTTCATCCGTCTCAAACTCAGGAGGTGTTGAGGATGAGACCCAGTCGTTACCGAATTTCAAGTTCCATTTGTCTTGGAATTGAAGGTCAATAAGCCCTTTCAACAGATGATCCTCAGTATCATGCTCATTATATTCACTATAGGTTATAATGTCTGCCATATAATCAAATTTGATTACATGTCTTTTTACTGGCAGGGTGACTCCTAGCGAAGGGGTTAGAGTGGTAATAAGGTCATTCTCTTCTTCATCACTTGTTTTAAAGAGGTTATCCGTATAGGTTTCTTTGAGATTGAGAAGCGGACTTATCTCAAACCGTCCAACATAGAGCTTCTCCCTTGCCATAGAAGATGCCGGCAAAGATAAGACTGTTATAAGCACAACAAAGGAAGAAAAAGAGATGGCCTGTTTGAACACTTTTTGTAAATACCACTGCATAATTAATCTCCTTCTTATCTATTAAGTACGGGATAAACACGTCTCTAATACCATTATGTGTCAATATGTTCTAGGCTAAGGAGTCCATGGGCTTGCCGGTGCTGGAGGGGGTTCCGTCGCTATAGGCTCAGGCGGCCTTTCCTCTGGTGTTGGTTCTGCTTCTGCTTCTCTTGTTGCTTCTGCTTCTATTGTTGGTTCTGGTGCTGGTATTGGCTCTACAATCCGCCTTTCAATTATAGGTTCGAGATGGGTAATTGCCCCGGCGAAATATGGGGTGGAAACAGTCGGTGGGACACCTGGTATGATGGTTGTATGCTGTCCGAAAGTTAACTTCTTTTTATAAGTAACCC
>JAUXFK010000250.1 GCA_030623035.1 Deltaproteobacteria bacterium
CGTCACTCAGGTGAAAACCGGAGTCCAGATGATCCGCAACTGCTTGAAAACACTGGATTCCGGCTTTCGCCGGAATGACGGGAAATGGTATTTATTGACTTTTTACGAGACCATCAACCATAAGTTGCTAAGATAAATGAAACTCAATGATTTGCTCAAGGTAATCGAGGACAAAAAAGTGATCGGGGATAGATCATTAGAAGTAAGTCGTATCGCCTATAACTCTAAAGACATAGGTGAAAACTCTTTATTTGTTGCGATAAAGGGAACCAAGTCTGATGGTCATAGCTTTATCCATGAAGCCATTTCTAAAGGTGCGAGGGCAGTTGTCGTTGAACAATTACCAGAGGACATCAAAGACGTCACAGTTATCTTAACCCACGACACACGACTGGCACTGGCTAAGATCGCTGCCCGGTTTTATAATAATCCATCTTCTGACCTAACATTGGTTGGTATCACAGGTACCAATGGGAAGACCACTACTGCATATCTGGTTGAGTCAATATTCAGGAAAGCAGGCCTAAAAACAGGAATCATTGGTACAATAAGTTACCGCTATGGAGAAAAATCAATTCCAGCATCGATGACCACTCCGGAATCCCTTGATCTTCAAAGGATGTTAACCGAGATGGCGGAAGATGGGGTTACCCATGTTGTTATGGAGGTATCTTCCCATGCACTCGATTTAAAGCGAGTGGAATCCCTGCACTTTAAAGCAGGCGTTTTTACCAATCTTACACAAGACCATTTAGACTACCATCAGACCATGGAACACTACTTTAAGAGCAAGGCCATACTCTTTAACAGGCTTCTGCCGAAAGGCGGCAATAAAAGGATCTCGCATGCCATACTCAACAGGGATGACCCCTATAGTAAGACCCTCTCTGAGAATACGACACCAAATATCATTGACTATAGTGTTAAGAACCAGGCGGATGTCTTTCCAGCACACGCTTTACTTACCTTAGATGGGATATCCGCTGAAATAAACACTCCAAAGGGTAGCCTCAGGGTTAAATCCTCGCTGATTGGAGAGTTCAACCTTTACAACATCCTGGCCGCTATTGGTGTGGGGATAAGTCAAAATATCCCACTAAAGGATATAAAGAGGGGCATAGAGAGCTTAGATAGTGTGCCAGGAAGATTTGAACAGATAGAAAACAAGGAGGGCATCAGTATTGTCGTTGACTATGCACACACGAGTGATGCCCTAAAAAGGGCTTTAGAAACAATAAGTCGCATCTCAAAAGGCAGGATAATTACCGTATTCGGGTGCGGAGGGGACAGAGACAGACTCAAGAGACCCATAATGGGGGCTATCTCCGGTAAGTACAGCGACCTTTCCATAATAACATCGGACAACCCTCGAACAGAAAATCCAAATACCATTATCGAAGAAATCAAAGAAGGGATTAAAGATTCAGGAGCAAGAGAATATCATCACACGGATTCAACTGGTAACTTCAGTCAAAAAGGATACATTACCATCGTTGACCGTCTTAAGGCAATCAGGTTTGCCATTGATATGGCTAAGCCTAAAGATACAGTCTTAATTGCCGGAAAAGGGCATGAAGACTATCAGATTGTGGGGAATAAAAGGACACCATTCAACGATCGGCAAGAAGCGAGAAATGCAATCGCAGAAAGAGAAAAGGTTCTACCTTCAAAATGTCTGAGATCGACTACAAATTCTCAGTAACCGATATCTTAAGAATCAGTGGAGGAAGGCTTATCCATGGCCCTCATCATATCTCTTTTAAAGATATCTCCACGGATTCCAGGACCATCAAACCCGGAGAACTCTTTATCGCACTTGAAGGGGAAGACTTTGATGGACATAGATTTATTTCTCAGACTTATGAAAAGGGGGCAAGCGGTGCAATTGTAAAAAAAGGGGCATTTAAAGAAGAGAAGCACAACGGCATCGGAGTTATCATAGAGGTTGAGGATACATTAAAAACCCTGGGTGATATTGCCCGTTTTTGGAGAATGAAGCACCCGATTCCAGTTGTGGGCATTACGGGTAGCAACGGAAAGACAACCACAAAAGAGATGATCGGAAAAGTTCTGGAGATCCCTTTCAATGTATTGAAAACAGAAGGTAATTTTAACAATCAGGTTGGACTACCCCTGACACTTTTGAGGTTAAAAGACAAAGATGAAATTGCCGTTTTAGAGCTTGGTACAAACAGCCGGTCTGAGATAAGCAGACTGTCGCATATCTCTTTGCCGGATGTTGCAGTCATAACCAACATAGGACAGGCGCATTTACAGGGTTTTCGATCTGTAGACGAGTTGACAGAAGAAAAAGGGGAGATATATAAGGCATTAAGGAAGGACGGCTTTGCTGTAATCAATGAAGATGATCCCAGGGTATCCTCTCTCGGTGCTGCATGTAAGTGCAAAAAAGTTCGTTTTGCCATACAAAGCAATGCCGATATCATGGCAAAGGATGTCTCAACAAACAATTCAGGGAATGTATCCTTCATGCTAATAAGTAAAGAGGGAGCTGTCCATATCAATCTCCCCCTTTATGGGACATTTAATGTCTATAATGCATTAGCAGCAGCCGGGGTTGCTCAGGTCCTGGGTATTGGACTGGAGGTCATTCAAAGAGGGTTGGAGGATTTTTCCCTCCCATCTGGTCGTATGGAGGTCATAGACTCCGGCAGGTACATATTGATAAACGATACGTATAATGCAAACCCAAATTCTGTAGAAGTGGCCCTTAAAACCCTGGTTAATTTTAAAAGAGCGAAAAGAACAATAGCGGTCTTAGGAGACATGTTAGAGCTGGGAGAGTTTTCAGTATCTGCACATATTCATGCGGGCAGGCTGGTTTCAAAGTTGGGCATCGATTATTTATTCACATTGGGAGAAGAATCTATAAATATTGCGCATGGAGCCAGAGAAGATGGAATGAACATAGAAAAAATTTATTCAGGAAAAGAGCATAAAGAAGTTTCTTCAAAGCTCAAGGCAACTATTGACAGAGGAGATTGTATCTTGGTCAAAGGATCGAGGGCCATGAAAATGGAATTGATTATAGAAGAACTTATAAAATAAGGAGGGTAATCATGGCTAGGGCAAATTTTAAATCTTTTGGAGAAAGGGCAAAAAAGATTCTGGTTGTAGACGATGAGAGCGATATAAGGGACATTTTATCCGACGTCTTAACCTCCGAGGGTTTTGAGGTGAATACGGCGGAAAATGGGGCAGCAGCACTTCAAATATTACTAAAAGCCAATTATGACTTACTCATTACGGATTTAAATATGCCTCAGATGGATGGAATCGAGCTTTTGGACAGGATTTATGAGAAGAATATGGAAGTGAAAACCATTATAATGTCAAGCTTCCTTTCTCAAATAAATACGGAATATGCAAAGAGGAGAAGAGTCTCCGGTTGTATTTCAAAACCCCTTCAACTCGATGAATTGATCGCTACTGTCGAAGATGGGCTAGAAGTCAACTAGTGTCCATCCAGAAATGAGCAATCTTGTTCAAGGACAAGGAAGGTGAAGATTTTAACCACAGGAATATATTGAGATATTTCGAGGATTAAAATCTGAGCCTGACACAGAGATTGGGCAAAAGGGCCATTTATGGATGGA
>JAUXFK010000235.1 GCA_030623035.1 Deltaproteobacteria bacterium
TAAGAAACAAAAGGGCTCGGTAGAATCCTCTGCCGTGCTTTTGGGAAGGCAGCCTGTTCCATTACCCATGGCGGCTGCCTTCCATAAAAACTATTTAGTTTAGATTTTTGGTTTCTGCCTCAATCCGCTTCCAGCATAATCCGGTGGTCTAACATTTGCATTTCTTTGATGCGAGCCTTTGCAACCTTTTGCTCACCAAAGATACTCTGCAGATGGATTCCGTCCTCCTCAGGTCGAAGTATATTTACTCCCTCCATAAAAAGCTCCTCTTTTCCTTCGGCTGTGGTAATATAAACATTTGCTTCACACATGGTTTTTCTCCTTTCTTTTTAATAAAAATTAGGTCAACTCAAAGACTATGGCTATCTCCAGGGTAAGTTCACTTTCGGAAATACTCTCCGGCAGGGGTGGAAATGGTGCTGCATCACGAACAGCCTTAAGGGCTGCCCTATCTAGAATTTTGTAGCGGGTGGACCTGACAAGCTCGGATCCCTTCAACTTTCCCCCCCTGGTAATCGTAAAGCGTAACGTGGCCATCCCTTCCATATGTTTGGTTCTGGCTAGATGAGGATATTTTTTGAAACGCTCGATTCGTAAACGAATCATTTCCATATAGTTATCTGCAACCGATTCCATGAGTACGGAATCGGACACACTAGGCCTCTGGGCTTCGGATATCTCCGGATAACCGATAGCCTCTGTGAGCGCATCGGGCAGATGGTTTTCTGAAGGTTCCACCTTTATCGGTCTGGGTCTGGGCACTGTTTTGACCACCTGTCTCTTTATTTCCTGAAAAGGCTCTGGTGGAGGTGGACGGTGCCTCGGCCTGGGTATGCTTCTTTGGGGGGACTCCGAAGTGTTCTTCAACGTCAGCTCTATACGGGTTAAAACATGTGATCTATAAAGACCCGTAATATGCATAAAGATAATAAGGTGTATTCCAAGAGAAATTCCCACCAAACCGAGCAATAACCAGTTGGGTTTTATTTTAGACACGGATTCCACGGATTTCACCGATTTAAATTAGTTTTAGTCAAATACCTTTCTTTTTACCTGGACTGAATGACCAAAATTTATGAGCAAACCGATTTCTATGCCAGTTGCTTTCAAGTAATTCACTAATTGAACCTCATGTATCTCTGCCAGGTCTTTGACTGCCTTTAATTCCAGAATTACCCTGTCCTCAACAATGAGGTCTGCAACATATTCTCCCACAATTTCATTATCGTAGTTGACCTTGATAGGGACTTCGCTACTCACTCTCAGGCCCCTTTTTTTGAGTTCAATCACCAGAGCATTTTGATAGACCTTTTCAAGAAAACCGAAACCAAGTACATTATGAACCTTATAAGCAGCATTTATAATTTTTTCAGTCAGGTCTGCATATTTCATTTTTCGATAAGATTCTTTTAGACACAGATTTTACGGATTTCACTGTTGTTGAATCTGTGTCCATCCGTGTAATCCGTGTCTAAATCTAAAAATCCTTCTCCGTAGCCAGACACAGCCTGCCTGCACCGGCCGCTTTGGCCATATCCATGACTTTGACTACTCTGTTTAATATTACCTTTCGGTCGGCCTTAACTACCACCAGTCTGTCTTCTTGCCCCCCGATCATCTCTTTAAGCCGGTCAAAGAGCCGGGCATTGGATACCTCTTCCTTACCTAGAAAAGCCCTTCCTTCCCTGTCCACATACACGGTGATTTCCCTCTCTGCCTGTGGTGCCGATGCCCTGGCCTGTGGCAGTTTTACCTTGATCCCCTCTTCGGTTATGAAATTGGTGGTAAGGAGAAAATAGATCAAGAGGAGGAAAATTATGTCTAGCAAGGCGATCAGAGGTACCTCCACCTCAAGACGTGATCTGGGTTTAAAATGCTCTATCATGACACACCTCTTTGTTGGCTTTTTCCCAGTGCCTTGATAAAGGCAACCGCCCCGTCCTGGATCTGGGCATGAAAATTATCTACCCGGCTTACAAGGTAGCTATGGGCAACCATGGTGGGCAGGGCAACAGAAAGCCCCAGGGCTGTGGTCAGCATGGCTTCCCATATCCCCCCAGCCAATACAGAGGCATTGACCTTGCCGCCCATCTCCTGAATAACCATGAATGCCTTGATCATACCGATAACCGTACCCAGAAGCCCCAGAAGAGGGGCGATATTCCCGATGGTGGCCAGAACATTGAGATAGCTGGACAGGGTTCGTACTTCCTCATCGGTGGTATGGACAATAACCGTCTCCAGGATTTCTCTATCCTGATCCTTTACCTCAAGGGCATGTTCCAGTACTCGTGCTATGGGTGAATTGTTGTCTTTTACAAGCTCAGTGGCTTTATTATCTTCTCCTTCTATCAGATACCGGCCGACCTTTCCCACCAGATCGGACTCACGGATATGAACCCTGGCAAAGCGTATCAGCCTTTCTAAAAAGATGGCTAACGCCAGCATAGAACAAAGGAGGATAGGGATTACCAGAATGCCTCCTTTTGCAAGAAATTCGATCATAATCGTTTACTTCCTTTCTAATTTATCTGTTACCTGTTCACTTATCCTATCTTCAATATCCGGTTTCCCATCAAGGTTTATATCCCTTGCTCTTTTAACCAGGGTTTCACAATCATCGTATTCCTCCCACAGGTCTGTCTTGCCATCCCCGTTTGTGTCCTCTTCAACGGCGGTTAGCCGGCCATCTTGATAATAGTAAAGGATGTCTACTCTGCCGTCAGCGTTGTTGTCCTTCTCCGCCCGGATTGCCTCTTCTTTGTCGTTGTAAAACCATGTAATACTGAGTCGACCATTACCATCAGTATCTTCTTCGCTCTTTATAAGCTTCCCCGAAGCATCATAAAGTTCCCTTAACTCCAGGTTTCCATCACTGTCTTCATCGATTTCTTTGAGCCTTAAGATGCCGTCTTTATAACAATAGCGTTCTTCTGCCCTGCCGTCTCCGTTACCATCCAGCTTCATCACCATGGTCCACGGGGGTTTATTGAACCATTGAGTGATCTCAAATTGGTCATCGTTGTCTTTATCGATAATCTGCCTGTACTTTTTTTCGTTTTTATAAAATACCTTCAGGCTTATCTTCCCATCCCCCTGTTCATCGTGTTCCAATCTGACAAGCTTTCTATCTCGATAGTATTGCCAGGTATCGATCTTCCCGTTGAGGTTAGTATCGCTTTCTACCCTTTCTTTTGCTTCATCCTTACTAAAGAATATCTTTAAATCCGGTTTTTTGTCTTGGTCTTTATCCTGTGTTTGAAGATAGAGCCTTCCCTTCTTGAAAAGCGAAATGGTATCCATATATCCATTACCGTTGGAGTCATATTCGATCCTGACAGGTTCCCCTTTGCAGTAAGTCCGTATCCTGTCTATACATCCATTATGCCTGGTGTCCTCCTCAATTTTTTCGGCCATGGACTGAGAATCAAAATGGCAGAAGATATCCTTATTCCCATCAAAGTTGGTATCTTTCTGTTTAAAAGTGGGTCTTCCGTTTTTAAATCGGGACACAACATCAAAGTGGCCATCTCCATTGGTATCCTTTTTCTCCTCGTATACCTGACCATCTTGAAACCAGGTGACACTCTCAAATCGACCGTCCTGATTTGAGTCCGTCTCCACCCTTACAAGTTTACCATCCTCATAAGATTGAAACCTGTCCATTATTCCGTCAGCATTGCTGTCAATATCGAGTTTTTTAAGGATACCATTCTCATCGAGGTGGGCGATCCGGTCTGTATTGCCGTCTTTATCAGTATCCAGCTCAACTACACTGGCAGGGGAAATCCCTGAACACACCAAAATAAACAGGGTTATCAGGTAGTATCGAATATGATGTATAAATAGAAAGGCCATGAACCCCCCTTATCCTGATTTCAATCAGGAAATGAGACCTTCATGGCCTGGTTAGTCTTTTCTCTATTTAAGTTATTTATTTGCCTTTTTGGCAAAAGGAATCATATGGCTCTTCAGAACCACTGTTTTGCTTATTACTGGAATCCCTTTTCGCTTTTATGCCAAAAGCTTTCGATGGCTGCTTAAAAGGAATAATGGTTATTGAGTAAACACAGCAAAGGCGGTCACATTATAACGCGTGCAACTGTTTGAGCGGTATAGTGAGCGTTAAGAAAGAACAGGAGATTGTTTCTTGGTTGTGAGTCTTAACA
>JAUXFK010000184.1 GCA_030623035.1 Deltaproteobacteria bacterium
ATTATCCATTTTCACGATTGACTGCGCTGCAAGCGTATTCCTTAACTTTAGTTCACTTTAGGCACTTTTAGATTCTCTGAATCCAGCAGGTATAGATAGGGATAGCGACCCAAATACATCAACGAATTTACGGGTTAGAGCACTTCGTCCCATTACAACGTCGATATAACTCCTCTAAGTCTATTTCATTGTAATGTATACCGATCTCTCGAATCGAATGGGCGTCACTGTTTTTAAGGGTAATTAGATTGTATCTTTTCGCTATTTCGTTTACCTTATCCTCTTGAAGCTGCCAGGCTGCGTTCTTGATTTCAATCCCATGGATATTATCACCCTCCTCTTTGATAAATTCAAGAAAGCGGCTTCCGAAAAGGGGGTGAGCACAGAATCTGAATACAGAATCATTCTCAAGGTATAACTCCACTACATGCTGCCTATTAATGCATATCTCCTGTCCTGGAAGGATCACAAACTCGCCAGGAAAATGGAGATCCACCATCTCTTTCACCCGATACGCATAATCCTTTTTATCATGATCTGTAATAGCAATCCCATCCAGCCCTCGTTTCCTTATCTGTTTTACAATCTCCCTTACCGTACCTATCCTTGGAACAGAATCACCCGTTGACTCTAAACAATGGGTATGGAAATCGATCTTAATCTTCAACTGAATAACCCTTTCTTTCTAAAAGTTCATAATCAGGTTAACCAGTGCCCATCCATAAATGGCCCTTTTGCTCATTTCCGGATGGACACTAAATAAGCCAGAGACTATACACGCTCAGAAGCGATAATCGCAGCTCCAAGGGCACCAACGATTTGAGGTTCTTGAGCAACACTGAGCTTGACTTTCAACCTTTCTTCAATAGCGCATACAACACCTGCATTCTTTGCAACCCCCCCAGACATCACAACTTCGTCCTTTAAACCAACCTGACCCACCATCCCTATGATACGCCTCGCAATGGCATGGGCGATGCCCGCTGCAATATCGGCCTTCATATGGCCCTGCGCAAACAGAGAGATGACCTCCGATTCAGCAAATACTGTACACATACTACTCACCTCTAACTTATTTTGCGATGCAAAGTACAACTTTCCCATTTCATCAATATCAACAGACAATGCCGATGCCATCACCTCTAAAAACCGACCGGTTCCGGCAGCACATTTATCGTTCATAACAAAGTTATTCACTATTCCACCCTCACCAATGCCGATTACCTTACTGTCCTGGCCACCTATATCGCTGACAGTACGAACCTCAGGGAAGAGCTTTTTGGCTCCTCTTGCATGACATGTTATCTCAGTTACCTCAGAATCGGCCTGAGAAATCGAGCTTCTTCCATAACCGGTTCCCAGGATATAGCTTATATCCTGTCGCTTCAGACCCGCCGTCTTTAAGGCATTCTCTATCGATTCATCCGCAGCACCCTGATAATAATGCCCGCTCCTTATGATGTCAAATGAAAGGATTTCTCCGTCTCCGTTCAATATCACCGTCTTTGTACACAGTGAACCCACATCTACACCGCTTACTATTGCCATTGTCTCTATTTCCTCTTTCTTCTTCCATCGATCATCTCGAATAATGCCTGGAGTCTCGTCTCAATTTGAGCATCTGAAATCATAGCAGAGTCAATCATATCTCCCTCAACAATTACCCCGGGAACTCCGTACTTTTTGTCCAATACATCTATTACCTCCGGCTGAGCAAGATTCATCACCCTGCATGTTTTGGAGGAGAACATTACCAAACCATCAATTGAGTAATCCTCAATCAATTCTCCAATCAGATCTATTGTTCCTTTAGGGGAGAAACTATAGGTCAGGTGACTTTCCATGCCATAATATAGATCCGCCCAGCTTTCAACCGGATGTTCAGGGTCGATCAGTTCCGGATGTGGGAAAAACTCCCAGGGATATCTTCCACAAAGGACAACAGCGCCATTGGGAATAAACTTGCGCATGAATTTGCCTAAGAATGCCCAGGGAAGCCATCCATCCCAGTATAACCTGTATTTTTCCCCGTCCGGGGCTACTGCTGGTATGTCCTTTTCTCTTCTTTCTTGCAGTTCTTTAAGGAGTTTCTCGTAGTATGTTATGCCTGCTGGGTTTCCCATCAAATAAAAAACGGGAGCAATGCTCACACCATAATCCCAGAGTGTCCAGCGAGAGGGTTTGTCCTTAAAAAATTCCCAACATTTATTTCTAAGAAGGGCCACCTCTTTCAGTATCCTGAGAATTTCGCTCATTCGATCATAATCGAAGGGCTTTCCGCATACCTCCTCAAAGGTTGGTATAACAACCTCTTTGAATTGCCTATAAACAAATTCTCTGATTCTTGGCATATCATCCTTACTATAAGGACCTGGAAGGTCAATAGGCAAAACTCTAACCCCGAATCTTCGGTTCAGCCCCTCGGCATAGTGAGACATCTCCGGGCAAAGACGGCCTGCTACCATTAAATCCGGCATTGGAAGTATTGCCTGTGGATTTATGGGGATACCTCTGGCTACGGCTTCGCCCATCCCCATGTGAAGCCGGTGGTATGAGCATGACTCTGGGAGGTCTCCCGCCAGCTCTGCTACCTTTAAAACCTCTTCACCTGCTCCTATGCCACCACAGTATGCAGAATAACCTGCCATAAAGTGGCATTTCATACCCATTGCATAGGCAAATATGAATGAGGGGCCTGACGCCCATGCTACTTTCTCTCCTCTTTCCTTGGCCGTTCTCAGATCGGCCCAGTGTTTGTCCACCAGAGGTCTAATCTCATTCGTTGTTTGAAGACGGTTTACTTTATATTTTATCTCCATTATACACCTCCTATTATCTCTACAAATGATTGCAGCCTGGTTTTTGTTGCCTCTAGAGTAATAACCTCATGCTCAACCTGTATCATTATCTCATGTATCCCCTCTTTATCCATCTTGCTTTTGAAGTCAGGATAATAACAGGCGTGAGGTGGACAGTACTTAATAAGGATGCTGATAATACCTTTGGCATCGTTATCCTTCATCTTCTTTATAGCCTCATCACCCCAATGGATATCCCAGACCCCCTTGGTAGGACACAGTGGGGATTTGGTAAGATAACGATCAGCAAGGGCCTCTATCGGGTTACCATCAAGGCCGACCTTGTTTGCAAAGTATCTCGAACCGATATAGAGATCATCATCAGGTATAATCATGCCGAGATCTTCTATAAGGTCAAGGATATCAAACTGAAGGGTCTGGCAGAGGCAGCCAACAGGGATGACCTTAATAGAGTTTTTCTTAGTTTCCACGGTCTTTTTTTTCATTCCGGCAATAAGCTCCTTTAGCAGTTCATTGTTTTCTTCTTTGGGCATCAGCATACTCGACCATACTATCTGCATGACCTCTCTTGCCTTCAATATCTCAGGCTTACCCCTCCTTAATTCGTAAACCCTCTCTAAAAGTGTGCGGTTCTCATTATATGTCTCTATACTCTTCTTGAGACTGTCACCGGTTATCTCTTTTCCGGTAAAGTCTTCTAATGATTTTTTAAAAGACTCTAACTCAGTTATTGCAAAATCCCTTATCGCATCACCAGCATATAGGGCAGGAAGGTACAGAACCTTCTGGTAGGCCGGTTTGAAATGTCTTTCCATGATAAATGGGAACTCTCCGGCTTGCAGGCATTGCCTTATGTGAAAGACAAACCCGTCCATAAAACTGAGTTTTCCTCTAACAGCATCATCTACGAAGCTTCTTGTAATACCACAGTCATAAGGTGGTACGTGGGCATGCCCCCATGTCACAGACTCGTTCCCTCTCCAAATCACGACCGGGATCATACCGGCTGCGTGTATCAGCTCTTCCGGGACGTACATGGGGAAGCATCCAATAATCTTTTTGTTATTTTCTTCCTTAAGCCCCTCTACATAGGCATAAGGATTCGATGTGACCTCTACGATCTTTTTCATTGCCTTTTCCATATTGTCCACCTTCCTCCTTCCTTTGTTAGAAATAAGTGACTCATCCGACAACATTCTGATGGAAAACACTCTCAATATGATCTGATATTACAGTGTCAATATCGTGTCTTCCTCTTTTGTTGCTCATAGATCAGTGGTTAATACTATGTGATCTCTTCAAAAAAACTCTTTCCATTCAAAATAGGATTTACACCGAATGCCGAAGCAATGGTCTGACCCACATCGGCAAAGGTGTGCCTTATACCCAGGTGGCTTCCACAGCTATGGGATGGGTTGAATACCAGCAGGGGAACATACTCCCTGGAATGATCTGTACCGGGTCTTGTCGGGTCGCATCCATGGTCAGCGGTAATAATCAACAAGTCGTCCTCAGTTAATAAATCTAAAATCTCTGGAAGACTGTCATCAAATTCCTTCAACCCTCTTGCATATCCTCTTACATCATTGCGATGGCCCCATAGCATATCAAAATCGATCAGGTTTGTAAAAATCAAACCCTCTTTTACACGTTTTATCTCTTTCAAAGTCTTATTGATTCCATCAAGGTTGTTCTCGGTGGGAATGGTAAGGGTCAATCCCCTATTTGCGAATATATCACCGATTTTCCCTATACCGATCACAGGCAATCCAGCCCTTTTTATAAGATCCAAAATAGTATCGCATGGAGGAGGGATTGAATAGTCTCTCCTTTCCTTTGTCCTTTGAAAATCACCGGGTTTCCCGATAAAGGGGCGGGCAATTACCCTTAAGACTCTGTAAGGATCGAGTATCTTACGTGCTGTCTCACAGATATCGTAGAGTTTACTCAGTGGGATGACATCCTTATGGGCCGCAATCTGAAATACGCTGTCCGAAGATGTATAGATTATGGGCTTGCCTGTTCTGATGTGCTCCTCTCCGAGCTCTTCAATGATTTTTGTTCCTGAAGCAGGGATGTTGCCAATGGCATCAAATCCTGTAGCCTCTTTGAATTTCTCTATAATCGCTTGAGGAAAACCATCAGGAAACACAGGGTAAGGAACGTCCATAATAATACCTGCAAGCTCCCAGTGCCCAATCGTTGAGTCTTTTCCCTTAGAGGCCTCTGCCATCTGTCCAAAGAACGCAGTTGGAATAATGTCCTTTTTTAAACCTTTTATGTCCTCTATCAGCCCTATTCCCATTGCCTCCAGATTGGGGAGGGTTAGTCCCCCCAATTCCTCGGCAATGTTCTTCAGGGTATTACTTCCTAGATCATTATAATCTTCAGCATCAGGCAGTTCACCAATACCAACACTATCCAATACGATTAGAATAACTCTTTTCACACCTTTTGGCAAAGTCGAACAGACGACCCCCTGTAACTCAATAATAAAATTAATAAAAAAGGTAATTTTTTAGCCGCATTAAAGAGCTAAAAATTCATGATTTATAAACCGGAAACTCCCTTGTGCCCTTTCCTCTTAAAGACCCATTTCTAGATAGACACTAATTAAAAAGTAGCATCTACAAATCCAAATTACAAGAGAAAACTTTTGATAAAAATAATTTACAAAAACGATTTTATACGATACGATCAGAACCCAAAAAGCCTGTTTTTTATTCACAGGCTTTGGAGCCTAAGTTGACGATACTGAACAGATACATCACAAGAGAGTTTTTAAAGGTATTCTTTTTAAGCCTGGGTGCTTTTGTTGTAATCTACCTAATCGTAGACATCCTTGAGAACATCAATCACTTTCTCAAAAGAGATGTTCCCCTCTCTTCAATTGTAGAGTTCTTCGTATTTAAAATACCTCCTATAATTGTTCAAGTCACCCCTGTTGCCACCCTTTTATC
>JAUXFK010000215.1 GCA_030623035.1 Deltaproteobacteria bacterium
AGATATGAGCGTTATAAAGTAATGTATATCATATTTTCCCTGAACCTATTAAAGGAAAACTCTTCGTATTATTTTAGCCTTATGAAACAGAAAGCACTGGCCAAGCTTCAACGGCAACTAAAATTTAAAAAAGCTAAACTGTTACAACTCTTCATGTCTGATGTATTTAGGTTTTGAACCTTTATAAAAGGATAGTCTATGAAGGACAAAAAAAGAATGACGGCTGATGCTTTAGTAGTAGGGACAGGCCCTGGAGGAGCAACAGTGGCAAGAGACCTCACCCTAAAAGGGAAAAAGGTGATAATGCTGGAGCGAGGCCCTGACGCTAAACCAATAGGTAACTCACTGGCTATGTATAAGTTTCTTGGCGGGGCCAGGAACTTTCATAAAGGCTATATGATATCAAGAGAGCTAACAGTAATGGTTCGATGCCTCGCTACAGGTGGCTCTACAATGATGTATACTGGAACAGCATGGGATCCTCCGGAAAAACTTTTCGAGAAATATGATATAAACCTTTCAAACGAAGCTAAAGAGATCAAAGAAGAACTTGGTGTCCAGACTGTTCCAGATGAACTAATTGGTCCTGGAGCAAAAATTATTACACAATCAGCCCGTGATTTAGGATTTAACTGGGAGAAAATACAGAAATTCCTGACGGTTGAAAACTGCAAGACAAATTGCAATAGCTGTTACTATGGCTGCAAGCATGGGGCAAAGTGGCATGCTCGAGACTGGGCGATAGATGCGGTTAATAACGGAGCAGTATTGATGAACGATACACACTGTGACGAAGTTATTTTTGAAGGCAAAACCGCCACAGGCGTAAGAGCCACTGATAAAGGCGGGCAGGAATATGAAATCAGCGCAAACGCTGTTATACTTGCCGCAGGGGGTGTAGGAACACCGGCAATCATTCAAAGGTCCGGCATATACGAGGCTGGACGCAAATTTTTTGTTGACCCATTCGTGTTAACCTATGGATACATTGATAAAAAGTTGATACCAAAGAAAGAGCTTGCTATGGTCATGGGGACACATTTAGATGATGAGGGTATAGTACTTACAGACATGATGGCACCTTCTGCAATAAATAAAATGTATGCAATGATGGCACTCAAATTCCCAAAGACTTTAAAGTCCAAAGGGATGTTGTGTATAATGGCAAAAATAAGGGATGACCTGGATGGTATGATCAATATAAATGAGATCATTTCTAAGCCATTAACAAAGGACGACCTATATAAACTCAATAAAGGAAAGGCAATATCTCGAAAGATTTTATATAATGCAGGCGCCAGAGATATCTGGCATGCTGTGGCCGGTGCAGCTCATCCTGGAGGAACATGCGGTATAGGTTGTATAGTAGATAAAGACCTGCATACAGAATATAAGAACCTGTATATATCTGATGCAAGTGTAATACCAGAACCATGGGGTATACCTCCGGTACTGACTATAATTTGCCTTGCAAGAAGGCTTTCAAAGCAACTGGCATCGAAGGTCTAAAAATCTCCGGATCAATTTGTAATCAGGTATTGCTCTTCACGTATGATTAAATACGGTCTTTTTCCTCGAATAACACTGGGGTTAGCTCATCCAACCCGCCGATCATGTAAATCCTTCCTTTTCCAATCCTTGATATGTCTCTCAAAAGCATTGGATTTGCAGACTCTTCATTGATACAAACACACGATATGGTAATACCTTTTCTTATTGTTTTTGTTGCTTCCTCTATACAGAATCTCTCAGGAAAAGGTTTCGGTGCATTGGCGTCTCCATCCGAAATGAGGACAATATGTTGTTTTACTGCTCCTCTTTTGTTTCGAGTTAAAAGCGAACGGGCCTTTGAAATCCCAAACCCTATGTTTGTAAATGCGTTTCCATGGAGTTCAAGGTCTAAAACCTTATTTGCAACAGTATATGGATTGCTTGTGACCTCAACCAGGACATCAGCCATATTTGAGAATATTACCACACCGATCCTGTCTTTATAGTGGGTACATGCCAACGACAGGGCTATGGCGCTTTCTTTTGCATACCAAAGCTTATCGAGTTGAGACATCGTTCCTGAAAGGTCGATAAGCATTACAATCTCTAATTTCTTTCTAATATCCTTCTTGTTTACTACGATGTCTTCTCTGGTTACATAATCCCGTCGATTCCTGATGGCTTCCCTGATCGTACCCTTTATAGACACATCCTTGTATCTGTCTCCAAATCTGTATTTTCTTTGGCCGATTATCCTTCCATCTCCAAAGTTCAATCTCTTTCCTGTCCTGTGCCGACCTTCTCCTGACAGACTGATATAATCCCAGTATTTGGGAGATAACTTTTCAAGAAGGATGGTCACGGCTTTCTTCGTCAGATTCCAGCCTTTTTCACTCTTTTCAAGGACATTCTTATGCTCAAGCATATCCAGTGTATCTTTGAGGGCAAGTTCTTCCAACATCTTCTTATAGTCTTCAAACATCCTGTCCTCACGTTTTCGCATCTCTTCTATCTCTAAGAGGAGTTCTTCCGGCATGTCGTCTTTATGCCCTGACTGAATATCTCTATCGAGCTTGTCTACCATCTTTTTGTGTATCCCAGCAAGCCGAGATTCGGGAAACCTATGGATCCTTTTCAGTAACAAGTCAAAGTAACCCATTTTTAGAGGATGCTTGAACCTCTCTACGCGCAATATCTCTTCGATTAAGGCTTGGACCTCTTCTTCAGTCAACACGATACCGAACTTTTTCTTTTTGCTGCCGGATAGAACTTCATCCACTATTTCTTTGATTATCTCATCAGGCTCTCTTACATTTTCTGCATGAGGTGCCAGGGTAATCCTGTGTGGCAAGGATATCATTGAGGCCGCCCTAAAGATTTCATTATTGTCTTTTGAACTTATACGATTATAGATCGTGAGCAACTCGGCAAATCGAATCCCACCCCTTGTGCTGACCCCCCTCTTTATATCAGAATGGCTCCTTGTTTTGTGGATGATATTCATTGCCTTTTCCTTAACGCTATCATCCATGTCTTTCCCATCAAATACGATATGTCTTTCTATTTCTCTATCCTGTATGTAAGGTAGTTTTACAATATCAAAGCGATCTATCATATCGAGAGGAAGCTGCCTCAATGCCCTCTCTCCCCCGGTAGCAATTATTAAGATATCGAGAGGAACTCTCTGTTCATAGCCACCAATACTTATGCTATCCTCCAGTCCATTGAGGAGCACATTCAATACCCTTTCCGGTATCCTGTCAATAAAATCTATAATCAAAATTCCTCTATTAGACCTCAAGAGTTTACCCGGCATGAATGTTCTTATATCATGGAGACCATAGATTAGCGCAGCCTCGGGGTCCAACCCACCTATCAAGTCTTCCGGAAGCAACTCAGGACTCCCCTGAACCCTCTTTATTCTCATAGAGGCAGGTATGATCTGGGGCTTTATCTCCGATTCTATCCCTCTATTTATACACCAGGGACAAGAAGGGTTTTGTGGGTGACAATTCAATGGACAATCCTTTATCACCTCCATATCACCAAGCAGAGTGCCTATCTTTTCTGCGAGTACAGTCTTACCGCTTCCCGGATCACCAAGAATAAGTAAGTGATGCCCTGAGTAAAGACTGGTTATTATATCTTCTTTCTTATTATCATCCAGTTGGAAGTTGCTGAATAACAGATTCTTTGTTTCTTTTATGGAATAAGCTTGAATACAGGCTTTGATCTCACCTCGCAACAAATTACACTCCTTGTCCATCCCTTTATTCCATGCAAAAGGCAGTAGCGTTTACCCTTTCTAATGCCTTTTAACATATAAATCTGGATAGTCCAAAGTTCTTCTAACTTGTTGAAATTATTAGAATCACAAATTATGTCCCGTCATTCCTGCGAAAGCAGGAATCCAGAATATTATCAGTATGATATGACTTCTGGATGCCCCCGTATCAAGTACGGGGCAGGCTTATCAAGTCCGGCATGACGAGAGAACTTTAGACTCTCAAGATATAAATGATCATGAATATCAAAAACAAAAGAGGGATAAATCCATACATCTGTATATAAGAGGTGGTTTGTTTTTTATTTGGAAAGATAAGTAGGATAGGTATATTTATTATGTTCGTTAGGGATTTTTACACCTTATTATCCCGTCCCAATTCCAGTCCTCGTTCAAATGCTATCTTATTACGCTTTAACACATCCTCCTTTTTCCCAAATCTCTTTTCCATCTCATCGATAATGACTTCTGCCGGCATTGCTTCTGTTACTGCGATATATGCGCCCAGCAGAATCAGGTTGGTAGATCCAGCCTGCCCGAATATACTGACTGCGGTTTCCATTGCAGGAAGTGGCAATAATCGAATATCTTCTCTCTCTTTCTCCTCTTTATAACCAGAATTGTCCAAAATCATCAGACCACCAGGACGGACCCTTGGTTCCATGACTTTATACTGGGTACCGTCAATGAGTATCACTATTTGTGCTTGACCCAGTACTGGCGAAGATATTCTCTCTTCAGAGAAGATAACGGTGCATTCAGATAGTCCGCCCCTGGGTTGTACACCGTATGAGGGAAGCCACGAAACATGTTTAAACCTCTTAAAGGCTACTGATGCAAGTAGTGATCCTGCAAAGAGCACCCCCATGCCACCTAGTCCAGCGATAAATAACTCATCTCGAAAATACTCTTTTTGTCCCATAAATCCTCCTGTTGGAAAACTGAAAGACCTTGTATCTTAAATATCATTACTCTATTTTGTCTACGTTTTTGAACTCACCCAAAGGAAGCTCCGCTAATACCTCATCCTCTATCCACTTTAGGCATTCAACCGGGGTTTTGTGCCAATTGACAGGGCATGCTGAGATAACCTCAACAAAGCTAAGTCCAACATTATCTATCTGTTTCTTAAAGGCGGTCTCTATATACTTCTTAGTTCTTTGAT
>JAUXFK010000024.1 GCA_030623035.1 Deltaproteobacteria bacterium
AATATTTTCCTGTAAAAATAGGGACGAAAATAGGGGACGTAGTTTAAAGGTTAAAAGTATATGCAAGATTAGATGCTCCTGGGGTTATCCATCACGTTATTATCCGGGGTATTGAGCGTCGCAGGATATTTTGTAACAGCAAAGATCATGCTGACATGATAGAACGCATGAGCGATTTATTGCCCGCCACAAACACGGCCTGTTATGCATGGGCATTTTTATCCAACCATGCCCATTTTTTATTTAGATCAGGGGATGCAGGCCTTCCAACATTGATGATTATGATAATTTAAAAGTGACCTCCCAAAGGGGGTAACGATCACGGAGGGAAAAGGGGACAGCCCTGGAAAATAGAAATTAGGGGGGATATAGGGGACGTCTTTCATGTTATAAGTTACTAATGGATGGAATGTGCGATATGAAAAATATATGCCAAGAAAAGTAAGGATAGATGCTTCTGGTGATCTTCACCACATTATTGTCAGGGGCATTAATAAGAAATACAATCTTTCAGGATGATCTTGACCGAAAGAAATTTATAGACAGGGGGTTTTGGGGATAAAGTTATTTGATTATTTAAGGTCGTACCCTTGTGTGTCCCCTTGTGTGTCCCAAGGAAAATAAATATTCACTTCTTAACGATACAAACTTATAAACCGAGGAACGTCCCCTAAGTTTCTAAGTTTTATTAAATGTTAAATAAAGCAAAAGGTATTTTTACGGAATGAAAATAGCATATACAAGATTAAATCTACCGCAGGGCAAGATAAAGTACAATGATGGGATATTCGTGGGTCTTGTCGAGAAGTTTCAGCCGGCAAAGGTGTCGCCGTATTACTTTGAGTTTTTGCTAGAAGACTACGAATCGGCTGATGTCATTGCGATAGCGAATGAATATGCCCTAGATTTGCTCATTCTTGACATGGAGAAGATCGAAGGCAGATTGTCGAGAACAGAGGACCCGTCTGAAAAAGGGTTGCTCGAAAAATGCCTGGCGCAACTTGAGAATCAGAAGCCAATCTGTGATCTATCCCTGGACAATGCCGAGCGGGCTATCGTCAAAGCGTTAAGACCATTGAGTTTCACACCTACGCTGGTTTACAAGGAGACATCTCTGGATCCAAATATTGTGTGCAGTGACGGAATGGAGAAAGCCGGCATGATGTTTTTCTACACAGTGGGCAAGGAGGAGGTTCATGCATGGTTGGTTGAGAAAGACACCGATGCCGTAACATGTGCAGGAAAGATTCATTCAGATCTAGCCCGAGGATTTGTCAAAGCGGAACTCGTGAGCTGTGAGGATATGATGACAGTCCACAACATGCAGGATGCACGCTCCAAGAAGTTGACCAAGCTCGTCGACAGCGATTATGTCATTCCAATGAACAGCATTCTCGATATACGCTTCAATATTTGACGTTCTATGCGAAAGGGCACATTCATAAAACAGCCAACCAACGGATTAAGCCGACTCGCAAGCTAGCGGCTGATCTCGGTCGAACCCCGCAGTTAACTTTCAGGTTAGGTGACATTTGATCTGCCCCTTTTTTCTAAACAGATCATAGAAGTTCGTCAATTCTCATCAGTTTTTGGCGATGTTTTGTGTTTTACCTGGAAGAAGCCGTGGCTGTTTGATTCCGTCCGGGTAATGTTTTCATTACGTGCTTGGCTAAATACAAAACGGTTTTGCCAGCCAAATATCATCATCAGAGCAGCCTGTACGAACCGGGCGCGTTTTGGGGACGTACGTCCTCTAATTTTCTCCTTATTATCAGTAAGTTTAGATAGCGTCCATCCAGAAATGGCCCTTTTGCCCAATCTCTGCGCCTGCCCCGTGGAATTTCGCCTTGCGAACCCCTATGGGGATTCCACAGGGCGGGCATATTCCTCTGGAGTCAGGCTCGGATTTTAATCTCTTCCCCTTACTTAACCTTGAACAAAATTGCTCATTTCCGGATGGACACTAGATCAGGAGATTCTTATCTTGACAGAGATAGTCGTGATTGATATATTTTATCTATCACAACATTAAAAAACGAAAGGAATGAGACTATGAAAGTGAAATGCGATGTGTGTAAAGCTGAGATAGAAGAAGATGAGGCTATAAAGGACGGGCAGGCTATTTTCTGCGAGGATTGCTTCATGGAAAAGACAAAAAGAAGGTGTTAAAAAAGATTACAATCATAACAACTGTTAGCCTTACTTTTAATAAAAAAGGGTGGTGGTATAAACTTCATATGCTAAAGAACCTGTTCCTTTTTTAAGACCATGAAAGATAAAAGATTTGCCGAGGTGGCCCCAAGTCTGCCCCTTTCAAAGACATTTTATTATCGAGTTCCAGGAAGATTCAAGGACAGTATTGAAATCGGTAAAAGGGTATTGGTGCCTCTGGGCAAAAGGAATCTAACCGGTTATGTTTTAGGATTCCCAAAAGAGAGCGATATCGACGATATCAAAGACATCTTGGATGTGCTTGACGATATCCCTTTATTCGGAAAAGACGAACTCGACCTTTTTCACTGGATCTCAAAATACTATTTCTCCCCTATTGGCGAAGTGATGAAGACTGCCCTGCCCAAGGGTATCAATATTGAGACGCTACAGACCCTTTCCATTACAGAAAAGGGCAAAAACCTTTTATCTTTATCCAATAGTGTCTATCCTTTTCATCCTGCTAAAGAGATTATATCTAATAAGGCTTATCGGATATTAAAGGAAATTCCAGAAAAAAAGGGGGTTACGACCAGCCATCTCAAAAAGAAACTATCCTATGGTAATCTTCACAATGCCCTTTTAAGGTTAAGAGATGAAGGGCTCATTCATATTGACATCAAACCCAAGCAAAAAAGAGTAGGCCGAAAAACCGAAAGCTTTATAAAATACGAGGAAAACAGGCTATCCAAAGAAGAACTGACTCTGGCTCTGGCCCATCTGGAGAATAAGGCACCCAAGCAAACCCGTATATTGAAATTTATTCGGAAAAATAACAGGGTTTCTTTCCAAACACTAAAAGAAGAGTTTGACAATCCGTACATTAGTATTCGAAAACTACAGGAAAAGGGATTCGTTTCTGTGCAAAGTGAAGAGGTTTACCGTAATCCATTATACTATGAAAGCTATGGACAGGATTCTCCCCCTAAACTTACTGACAAACAACGAGAGGTGTTAAATAGAATCGTCCAGGGCATCAAATCCTGCAGGTTTTCTCCATATCTTCTCTTTGGTGTAACAGGAAGCGGCAAGACTGAAATCTACATGAGATCCGTTGAAGAGGTGTTGGATTCGGGGAAGGAAGCGATTGTTTTGGTCCCGGAAATATCCCTGACATCTCAACTGGTTAGCAGGTTTAGAACACGTTTCGGTAACACCATAGCCCTGCTGCATAGCAGGCTGTCAGAGGGAGAGAGGTACGATGAATGGAGACGAATAAAGAAAAGGGAGGTTAAGATCGCTATAGGGGTTCGCTCTGCTATCTTTGCCCCCTTTGAAAATTTGGGAATAATCATCGTAGACGAAGAACACGATGCCTCTTACAAACAAGAAGAGAAACTACAATACAGCGCCAGGGACATGGCAATAGTCAGAGGAAAAAAGGCATCTGCAACAGTTGTTTTGGGATCAGCCACACCATCTTTGGAATCCTATTATAATTCACAAATAGGGAAGTTATCTCTATTGAGCCTGCCAAATAGGGTTGAGAACAGGCCTCTACCCAGGGTAGAAGTGGTTGATATGAGAGAGGAGGCCAAAGAGAACTCAAGCCATAATCCAATATTTTCAAATAGATTAAAAGAGGCTATGAAAGAGACCCTCAACAGGAAAGAACAGATTCTTTTATTTCTTAACCGTCGGGGCTTTGCTACATTTGTAATCTGTGAAAAATGTGGATTCATCATTAAATGCCCGAATTGCAGTGTCTCTCTTGTACATCATCTTAAAGGGAATACAATTCACTGCCATTACTGTGATTATTCTACTCAGATACCCAAGCTGTGTCTAGAATGCAAAAAGGCAACAGTCCAGACATTTGGTTTGGGGACTGAAAGGATAGAGGAAGAGGTGAAAAGGCTCTTTCCAAATGCTAGGGTTGCAAGGATGGATAGAGATACAATAACCAGGAAGGAATCCCATTATAAATTATTAAAGAGTGTTGAAGATGGAGAGACGGATGTACTGGTAGGAACGCAAATGATTGCCAAGGGACATGACCTGCCCAATGTCACTTTGGTTGGGGTTACCTCTGCTGATACCTCCCTCGGGTTTCCTGATTTTCGAGCAAGTGAAAGGACATTCCAGTTGTTAACTCAAGTAGCGGGTCGGGCTGGAAGAGGAAAGCTTAAAGGGAGGGTTATTGTCCAAACCTATAATCCGGAGCACTACAGCATACAACAGGCAAGATTTCATGATTTTGTAAATTTCTATAAGCAAGAGATAAACTTTCGAAAGGCATTAAACTATCCCCCGTTTTGCCGTCTTATTAACTTCAGAATCATGGGCAGCAGTAAAATAGATACAGCAAAATATGCCGATGATTTGGGAAAGCTCAGTAGAGATTTTTTATTAAATGACAGGAATTATCAGAAATCCATTGAAATACTTGGGCCTGTTGTTTCACCCATTGAGAGATTAAAGGGGAAGTATCGTTGGCAGATATTAATCAAAGGACAAAAACCGAATTTACTTCACTGTTTTGCTGGACAGGTATTAAAAAGAGCCGCATCAAGGATAAAAGGCAAGGGGGTTACCCTATCTGTAGATGCAGACCCAATCAGTATGCTTTAGTTGCCTATCAGCCCTCTTCTATCGGCCCAAGTTATGCTTATATAATTCAAAACCTGCATAAAAAGGGAGCTGTCTCATGTCTGTTTTAGAAATCCTGATATACCCTGATCCTATTCTCAGGAAAAAAGCGAAACCTGTTGGTATAATCGATGCAAAAATAGAAAGGCTCGCAGAGGATATGATCGAGACCATGTATGCAGCCCCGGGAATAGGTTTGGCTGCCCCTCAGGTTGGTGAATCGATTCGTTTAATCGTTGTTGATGTAACCCAAAAAAAAGAAGCACCTATCGTGCTGATCAACCCGGAGATGATTTCCTCTGAGGGTGAGTGTTTTGAAGAAGAAGGCTGTTTAAGCGTTCCAAACCTTAAAGAACCTATCCAAAGAAAGCAGAAAATAGTTATTAAAGGATTGAACCCTGAAGGAAACAATATTCAAATATCAGCGGATGGTACACTTGCAATTGTATTACAGCATGAGATTGACCATTTAGATGGCGTTCTTATAATCGATTTGATCAGTAGATTGAAAAGGGATATTTTCAAGAAAAAGCTACTCAAAAAGATGAATAATAAAGAAGCTTAAAAAGAAATCAAAAATATGAAAATATTATTTATGGGGACATCGGATTTTGCTGTTTCTTCCTTAGAATTTCTTACAAGGGCTAGGGAAGACGTAATTGGTGTAGTGACGATGCCTGATCGTCCAAAAGGCAGGGGAAGGAAAATAACAGCCACACCAGTCAAAGAACTGGCAATTCGTGAAGATATCCCTGTATTTCAATCCGGAAACATACGAGATGAATCCTTCATTTCAAAACTAAGGGAATTAACTCCCGAAGTTGTGGTGGTGGTAGCTTTCGGTCAGATTCTACCAAAAGAGATACTCAAGATGCCCGGATTTGGTTGTATTAATTTACATGCATCTCTTCTTCCAAAATATAGGGGGGCAGCTCCCATTAACCGGGCAATTATCAATGGAGATAAAGTGACGGGTGTTACGACCATGTATATGGATGAGAGCCTGGATACAGGAGGTATTTTACTTCAACAAGAAGTAGAGATCGAAGACAATGACACTGCCGAAAGTCTCCATAATAAGCTGGCAAAGATTGGGGCAAAACTATTGGCTGAAACTCTCAGAAGGCTCAAAGAAGAAAGCATAACCCCCATTTCCCAGGACCACTCAAAGGTAACCTCTGCTCCCAAACTGAAAAAGGAAGATGGGTTAATAGATTGGAGAAAAGGAAGCTTACAAATATCAAATTTAATCAGAGGATTAGCCCCCAAACCCGGTGCTTTTTCCCATCTTAATGGAAAGATACTAAAGATTTTCAATGGTGTTGCGCTTGTAGGAGACTCAAAGAATATTACCCCGGGAACAATCAGTGAGATTGCAAAAGAAGGAATAAAGGTTTCAACAGGCGAAGGGTTTCTCCTAATAAAGGAAGTACAATTACAGAACCATAAAAAAATGGAGATTAAGGATTTTCTAAGCGGGCACAGACATAGAATCAATGTTGGAACCATTTTAAAATAGTTCTATTCAAATTAAATCTTGACAAGAAGCCTATGATATAAGCTAATATGGACTAAGTAACTGAAACGGGACATGGCTCAGCCTGGTAGAGCACTGCGTTCGGGACGCAGGGGTCGGGGGTTCAAATCCCCCTGTCCCGACCATTGATAATTTTATCCTTAACCATTTTTAAAGAATCGAGACACCAGGGTAATGTAAGGAGGTGGATTATGGATTTTAGTTTAACAGATGAGCAAAATAAGCTTCGACAGGAGGTTCGAGATTTTCTCGATCAAAAGTTAAAGAGCGGTGCTTTCCAGATAACCAGTAACGGTTGGATTGAGAGTTTCTCTCAGGATTTCTCCAGGGAGATGTCCAGGAAAGGATGGATAGGGATGACCTGGCCCAAAGAATTTGGAGGCCAGGAAGGCACCTATCTCGACCGTGCGATTTTGATGGAAGAGATGCTCAGGTATCAAGCCCCAATTGGGTACCATTTCCTCAGTGACAGGCAGGTTGGACCGGCAATCATACATTTTGGCAGTAAAGACCAGAAGGAAACGATCCTTCCCAAAATTATAAATGCAGAGGTATCTTTTGCCCTGGGCTTCAGTGAACCTGATGCGGGTTCAGATTTAGTCTCAGTGAGAACCAGCGCTACAGAAGAAGGAGACCATTATATAATTAACGGTCAGAAGGTCTGGACCACAGGCGCCCATCGAGCTGATTATATATGGACGCTTGTTCGAACAGACCCGAATGCAGCCAAAAAACACAAAGGGTTGAGCGAATTTATAATCGATTTGAAAAGCCCTGGGGTTACAGTACGGCCTATAATAAACATGGCCGGCGTACATTCTTTTAATGAAGTTTTCTTTGATAATGTAAAAGTCCCTAAGGAAAACATGGTAGGGGAGAAGAATCGCGGCTTTTATCAAATAATGGCGCAGATGGATTATGAAAGGGCGGGCCTGGAGCGTTTGATGCAAAACTATCCCTTATTTGAGTATCTCGTCGAGTACGTAAAGAAGGAAAAGAGAAATGGGGAGCCTATGTGCAAAGACCCCAAAGTGAGAAACACGCTTGCACAGTTGGAGATCGAATATCAGATAGGAAGGCTTTTCTGTTATCAGGTAGCCTGGACATTGACACAAGGTCGTTTGCCAAATTACGAGGCTGCACTGTGTAAGGCGTACTGTACACAATTCGAAAAGCGCCTGAGCGATGCTGCAACCAGAATTCTTGGACTCTATGGTCAATTGATGCCCGGTTCAAAATGGGCGCCCTTTCAAGGAGATGCTGCAAGCTCGTATCTATGGAGCGTTTCATATACGCTTCAAGGGGGAACCGTAGAAGTACTGAAAAACATTATCGCCATGAGGGGGCTCGGTTTGCCGCTTGGCTAATCTTAGATTTTTTATGACCTGAAGGTTCTGGAGATATTGGGGTTTTTACCCCTACAATCTAAAGGAGGGAGAAAATGGATTTCGGTCTCAATGAAGAACAAGAGATACTCAAGAAGACAGCACACAATTTTTTAACAAAGGAGTGTCCGACCTCTTTTGTAAAAGAGACAATAAAGGATGAAAAAGGATATTCCCCTGAATTATGGCAAAAGATGGCAGAACTTGGATGGATGGGGCTGATCTTTCCCGAGCAATACGGTGGTATGGAAGGGAGTTTTTTGGATTTGGCGATACTTTTAGAAGAAATGGGTAATGTATGTCTACCAGGTCCTTTCTTCTCAACAGTTATTCTGGGCGGTCTACCCATTTTAAAAGGGGGAAGTGATAAGCAAAAAGAGGATTTTCTCCCGTCTATAGTCGAGGGAAAATCGATAATCACCCTTGCCATTACTGAGCCTTGTGCGAAATACACGCCGAATGGGATTGAGGTTCGTGCGACAAAATCAGATAAGGGATACATTTTAGAAGGCACGAAGCTCTTTGTGCCCGATGCGCATATCGCAAATCATATAATCGTTGTTGCCAGAACCACGGAGGGTACCGGCGCAGATGGAATTACCCTCTTCATCGTAGACAGCAAGACAACGGGGATATCCTGTAGCCCTCTTCTAACCATTGCTGGAGATAAACAATTTGAGGTTGTATTCGACAAGGTATCAGTCTCAAAAGACAACATCTTAGGGGCCATAGACAACGGATGGTCAGTAATCGAGGCAATCTGGCCAAAGGTAATCGTTGCAAAGTGTGCTGAAATGGTTGGAGGAGCTCAAAAAAGCCTGGAAATGACTGTTAATTATGCAAAGGAGAGAAAACAGTTTGGGAGGCCAATAGGCGCTCTTCAAGCTGTACAGCACTACTGCGCCGATATGGTCTCAGATGTGGATGCATGCAGATACATTACCTATATGGCAGCATGGACGATCAGTAAAGAGCTTCCGGCTATTAAAGAGGCATCAATGGCCAAAGCATGGTGCAGCGATGCATTCAAAAGGGTTACCGCAAACGGTCAGCAGGTCCATGGAGCTATCGGTTTTACAGAAGAACACGATTTACACCTGTACTATAAAAATGCCAAGAGTTGGGAGCTTCTCTTTGGAGATAGAGATGTTCACTGTGAGATAGTTGCCGAACAGATGGGACTATAATAGAAGGAGGATACATGAAGACCAGGATAACAGAACTTCTGGGGATAAAATATCCTATCATTCAAGGGGCAATGGCATGGGTTTCCCTTCCGCCTCTTGTTGCTGCGGTTTCAAACGCCGGCGGGTTAGGCATACTCGGTGCATCATTCATGAGGCCTGATGAACTCAGGGAAAACATAAGAAATATTAAAGAGCTTACAAAAAATCCATTCGCAGTCAATTTTATGCCTGAAAACCCAGAGCTGGAACAGCTTTTAGACGTCATAATCGAGGAGGACGTCCCTGTGGCCAGCTATGGTAAGGGAAACCCTCGAAGGATCATAGAAAGGACCCTGTCCCATGGTATCATTAACCTCCCCACAATGGGTGCTGTAAAACACGCTCTAAAGGCAGAACAGGATGGGGCTCATGCTGTTATCGTTCAAGGAACAGAGGGGGGAGGCCATACCGGTTATATCTCCAGTTCGATCCTGGTGCCAATGGTTGCAAAAAGCGTTAAGATACCCGTTGTTGCAGCCGGGGGTTTTGGCGACGGAAGAGGGCTACTCGCTGCTCTGGCACTGGGAGCTGAGGGCATATCTATGGGAAGCAGATTCATAGCCACAAAGGAATGCCCCATCCCGCATCTTGTTAAAGAATGGATCGTCAATGCCAGCGAAAAAGATACCGTAGTTACTGATAATCTTACCGGTATTCGGTGCAGGGTTCTCAAGAATGAATTTTCTCAACGTCTCATAGAAATGAAGGAACGCAACGTCTCGCCATGGGAGATGATGCAGCATGCCAGAGGAAGATTCAAAAAGGCCTTTCTTGAAGGAGACTTAAAGGAGGGATCTATTGCCTGTGGGCAAGTGGCTGGTATAATCGATGACATCCCAAGTTGTAAAGAACTCATTGAACGTATCGTCAAAGACGCTGAAGATATGATAATTCCGATGAAGGAAAAGGTGTTAGCTTCTTAAATACCATGAGCCTGGGGGGCTTTTAGTCTCCCCAGGTCTCAGAGCTTCTTGATTCTTGTATTCGATCGGCGTTTAGACTTTTTTAGCTTTTTTGCCGGCCCTTTCTTTTTTGTGTGAATCGCATTAACAAATGGTTCATTACAGGGTTCATCATCAAAATCTTTGTCATCCGAAAAGACTGCCATATCCATCCTCATCTCAAACGCATCAGAAGATATTATCGCAGCACCTCGTCTTTCAGAAAAGTTGGCTACTTCATTATCTGAGGTTACCACAAGTATCTGTTCCTTTTTAACCTCGGCAATCCTCTTGATCACCAAATCGGCCTGCTCGCCCTTTTTCGAAAAGATAATATCTATCCCTTTGTCTCTGATTTTTTCCTGTTTAATGCTACCTTCTCTATAGCCATCAAAGACTACGGTAATCTTATGTTTCTTTACCCTCCTATAAGAAGCCAGCCTCTTGATTAACTCATCTCGGCCTTTCTGTAAATCTATCTGATCCAATCTACTCAGGACAGGAGATCCCTTTATCAAATTATATCCGTCAATGATTATATGAACTGCCACTTTGAACACCCGCAACTATCAGGTCATCTCCATAAATCGCTCGTCTATATCCTCCTGGATCTCTTTTATCTGATCCGCACTTAGATGGGAAAACCTCCCCTGAAGTTTCAGATACTCGTCTATGGGTTTCCTCTCCTTGGGCAATCTGGATATGGTTCTTTTACCTTTGTATGACTCATAGAGAATAAAGGCCCCTGTTTCAAATGCCAAACGTGACATCTCAATACCGAGGGCAGGGTCAAAAGACCAGCCGGTCGGACACGGACAGAGAACATGGATAAATGCGGGTCCATCCACATCCTTTGCCTTTAATATCTTCTTTTCCATATCCTTCATAAAGCAAGGCAATGCTGTAGCCACGTAAATGCCGTGGGCCTCCATAATCTTTGCGATATCCTTCTTTTTGACCTGTTTACCCATTAAGGTCGTCTTTGTCTGTGCAAGATAAGATGTCGTACTGCTCCTCTGGACACCTGTATTCATATATGCTTCATTGTCGTAACACACATATATGATCCTGTGCCCCCGTTCCACAGCACCGGATAGCGCCTGGAATCCGATATCCGCTATTCCTCCATCTCCCCCAATGGCTACCACATTGTAATCTTTACCTTGCCTCTCTAAAGCCACCTTTATACCACTGGCAGCAGACGCCACATTGGTAAAGCAATAATGACCGGCAGGCACCTTCCACCCGGACAGAACAGAACCGCTCGTAGCAGCCATCACACAGCCGGTAGCATAGGGCACCACCGTATCTTTGCCCAGAGTCGTAAGTACCTTCCTGCAGACAAGATATGGTGTGCATCCAGGACAGAGGTTTAGACCCTTCGCCATTAAATCGCTCGTATCTTTTACATCTTCTCTTTCTATTTTTTCTACCTTTTCTCCCTTCTTTAGCTGTTCGTACCTGTCGCTTCCACTGGCCTTAAACCAAAATTCGTCCGGCTGAAAAAGGTTGTACCATTCCTCGAATCCATCGTCCCTTTGAAGGGCTTTATCGATCATTTTCTCCATATCCGGGAAAAAGATATCCTCGTGTCCAACGATGTAACTCGTTATAACCGGCTTCAAATCGTATAACGCAGACTTTATCTCCGTATAGAGAACCCCGTGGGAGCCAGGGGAGTTGAACCGATCGATGACGATCACCTTCTTTGCCCCTGAAAGTGCCTCCTTTATCTCTTCTTCTGGAAACGGTCTGAATACTCTGATCTTTAAGGACCCTATACGAACGCCCTTTTCCCTGTATTCATTAACCAGTTTCCTCGCTACTGCAGAGGTACAACCCATAGATACAATGACTACCTCTGCATCTTCTACTTTATGCGCATCAACCAACCCGTATTTTCTTCCAAAGATCTCCTCAAACTCGCGGCATGCATCTTTGATCACATCCTTGGCCTTAATCAAGGCCGTATGTTGCTGATATTTTCTATAGGTGAAATCAGGAACAGAACCCGTACCCTGTTGTATCGGATAGTCCGTATCGTAGAATGCATGTTTTGGCCTGTATGGAGGCAGGAAGGCATCCACCTTTTCCTGATCCGGGATCTCTACAGGCTCATATGTGTGAGTCATCCTGAAGGCCTCCAAACAGACGAAACTGGGAAGGAGAACGTCAGGGTTCTCTCCAATTTTGTAAGCCATGATTATTGAATCGATGACTTCCTGGGCATTCTCTGTGTAAAACTGAAGGTAACTGGCATCCCTCTCCATCATGATATCGGAAAAGTCACTTACTATGGTCTGTGGAGATCCAACACCCCTGCTTGTTACAGCTACAACCATGGGGAGGGCCATCCCTGATGCCATCCATAGAACCTCATGCATGAAGGCCATACCCTGACCACATGTGGCAGTGAATGCCCGTACCCCTGCTGAAGACGCCCCCGCGCAAACACTGGCAGCGGAATGTTCTCCTTCCACATTTACCGTCGTAGCATCCATCTGTCCGGTTTCAATCAACTCGGTCAATGTACCGATCACCCCTGTATTCGGTGTAATCGGATATGCAGAAACGACCTCTACCCTGGCAAGCCTTGCACCGTGGGCCGCCACCTCTGAACTCGACAGAAAAACCTCACTCATACTCCCTCCCTTACCATCTCTATGGCCCCTCTCGGGCATTCGTGGGCGCATATTCCACACCCTTTGCAATAATAATAGTCAATGGATATCTCTTTGCCTTTTTCGTATCGTACTATTCCATCCGGACAATACTGACTGCATACCACACAGGGTTTGCATTTCTCATGGTCTATTATCGGTTTAAAGACCCGCCAGCTCCCTGTATTCATGATAGCAGCAGTTCCTAAATT
Source organism: Deltaproteobacteria bacterium (assembly GCA_030623035.1). Classification (GTDB taxonomy): domain Bacteria; phylum Desulfobacterota; class UBA8473; order UBA8473; family UBA8473; genus JAUXFK01. The sequence continues at coordinate 12,762 of JAUXFK010000024.1, forward strand.
ATGGGCTACGCCCCCCCTTATCAGATCTATAGACATTTCTTCACCTCTTCGTATGCTCTATGAATAGCCTTCATGTTTACTTCTACCTTTTCCTTGCTCTGTTTCTTGAGGAGCAGCTCTTTTGCCGCCTTTTCTACTGATTCAAGAGATATAAGATCGGTAGCCGCTGAAAAGGCCCCCAGCATGGAAGTATTAATAATAGGCACGCCAAGGTATTCCATTGCGATTGCAGTTGCATCCACACATACAGCCTTGTGTTTGAACTCCAGGTTCTTAGGGGAGTTCGCTATAATTTTCCCCCCTTCTTTTAACTGGGAATCCAGGTCTAGAGTCTCTGCCAGACCTGAATCGAGAACCACAAAATAGTCTGGAGTAAAAATGATGCCCCTGTCTGAAACCCTCTCATCATCGATCCTCGTATATCCTGCTACCTCGGCCCCCCTTCTTATCCCTGCTACATCCTGAGTTGACTGACCGAATTTCCCCTCTTTACAGGCAGCATAAGCCAGAACCCTGGCCATAGTAACCGCACCCTGGCCTCCTCTGCCCAGACATTTTATCTCAATCATAATTATCCGCCCCCCTTAAAAATTATTTTACTCTTCCCCTTCCTTGACCTTGAACAAAATTGCTTGTTTCTGTATGGACACTAACTCAAAAATGTTCGTCAAAGACCATTCAAATCATTATCCGGCTAAACAGTTACAAACTTAACAATTTTGAAACGAGAATAACAGGAGAGACAAACCATGGGCCCTATAAGACAAACGAAAAACGACTTTTAAACTATACCAATATTAAATAATACAATGCTTTTGTCAAGATGATTTACTGTAATTCCCTTAAAAAGTATCCCTGTTAGTGATATATAATCAATACACACCACAAAATATGCCTATCTAGTATAACGTTTCATTAATATATTTACATATACGCTGGTTTTTGCTATATTGATTTCCAAAAAGACTGGAGGGAATCAATATGCCACGAAAAAGCCAGAAAGCAAAGTTGATTTTAGAGCCAGAGAAGAAATTGCAATTACAGAAGATTGCAAACGCGCGGAAGTCGCCGGTCAGAGAAGCACAGCGCGCGAACATTTTACTAAGATATTCAGAAGGTATGCCAATCGTCGACATTGAGAAAATAACCCATGTTAGCAGGCCGACTATTTACAAATGGATCGAGAAGGCATTGGCTGTGGGCATAGAAGAGGGTCTGAAGGATAAATATCATCGTCCCAAGGAACCTGTGATTACAGAAGAAGCAAAGGCCTGGGTAATCAATCTTGCCTGTAAGAAACCTGTGGATTACGGCTATGCTGCTGAGATATGGACACGTAGTGCTTTGGCAGATCACGCGCGGCGATATGCGCCGGAAGCGGGCCATGAATGTTTGAAGAAGGCGGTCAAGGCAACGATTCAAAGAATACTTGATGAGCATCCGATACGTCCCCATAAAATAGCCTATTACCTGGAGCGGCGAGATCCTGAATTTGAGCAAAAAATGGTAGATATTTTGTGCATATACAAGGAAGTCAATCTTCAAAATGAGGCCACGGAACCAGGTGTCGTTCCCTCTGTTATTACTGTCTCCGTAGATGAAAAACCGGGGGTACAGGCTATCAAGAATATTGCACCTGATATCATGCCTGAACCGGGGAAACAGTCCAGAGTAATGCGGGATTATGAATACAAGCGTTTGGGAACATTATCAATTCTGGCAGCTCTGGATTTGCACGATGGTCATGTGATAGCCCAGGTGCATGACAGACATCGAAGCAGTGAGTTTATATCTTTACTGAAGGATTTGGATGCTTACTATCCTGCGGAATCTACTATCCGGATAATACTGGACAATCACTCCTCCCATATATCTAAGGAAACTATGCAATACCTCGCCGGCAGGCCCGGACGTTTCCTTTATGTCCATACCCCTAAGCATGGCTCCTGGTTAAATCTTGTTGAAACACTTTTTGGTAAAATGGCAAGAACTTTCCTGAAGCATATTCGCGTTAATTCCAAGCAGGAACTGAAAGAAAGAATCTTACTGGGCATTAGAGGAATCAACGAATCTCCGGTTGTCCATAAATGGAAGAAATTCGATTTCGCTCATGCATTTTAATGTAAATGTTTTGTTGAAACCTTATACTAGTGTCCATCCAAATCATTGTCCGGCTAAACAGTTACTTCCATTTTATTTTCTAATTACTCGTAATTCCCTTTTTTATACATACCAGTCCCATGAGATATGCTCCGGCTGCACAGATTAATGTTCCAGTAAACCCCCAGGATAGGGCTATAATCATTGCCATCACCGAGCTTAATACGGATGCGCATCCATTAACACACCATGCCCATGGAATAATACGGCTTGAATATTGGTTTAGAATGGCTATCCCAAGAGGGAAAGGCATCCCCATCAAAATCCCCAAAGGTATAAGGATTAGTATGGTGTAGAATTGCCTGATTATTTGATTGCAGCCAAGGGCCGGGGCATATAGATGTGAAAGAATAAGAGAATAAAAGAGTACTGTCCCCGCCAGTACCCAGATTACCCAGTCTATACGAATCCTTTCGGTTTTGATTAACCATCTTGACATATAGCTTCCCATTCCTGATGATATCAATATTGCAAAGAGCACGATGGATATCGCATGGGATGGATGACTTAAGAATAATATGAACTTTTGAATTAATGAGATCTCTATAAACATAAAGCCTGCCCCTATAAAGAAGAAATAAGAAAGAAAGAGCCATATTTCTTTTTGTAGGGTTGATTTTTGTTTTGCCCCTTTTTTTAGAAAGATCGGAAGGATAATAAATATGAAACTCAAAAGCAGAGCCTGTATAAATACTACAGGGATCAAATATGCCCCTTCAACAAAAGGCTGCCATTTTCCCCCCATACTGAGATAGATATCTTTCAATTTATTCCATCTAAAGAAATGATGGAAAAATGGTCTGTTGTCCGTTACTGGTTTTATATTAAAGAGATAGTGTCTGTATAGTTCTTCTCTTTTGTTTTTGTCTGTTAATCGGCATATAAGGTTATAGTAAAGAGGCTCTTTGAATCTATTAAAGACGTTGACCTCCTCAAGCTTTATCCCAAAATAATAGACCAGATCGAATCGACGTTTCTTACAGAAATCCTTCAGGTTTTGTATGTCTTTAAGGGTTATCTCATTGTGTTTCAAAAGGAAGGTAATAGTTCCCCAACTGCGAAATATAGCTAAATGTCTTTCAGGATTATTAACCCCTAATCTTTCAAGAGATGAAAGCAAAGTAGATACAATCCTCAACTCTGTTCTTGGCGGCGGTAATAGATACCTGGTAATCGACAAGAAGGCGTTTTCATTTAGGTGGTTGTAGTAATCAATAAACGCCTCTTCAGTAAAGGCATAGTCTTCTTTTAAACCATAGACTCCGGTGGATGAAGCACCTAGGGTATTAGATATGGGGAGCTGAATGAGGTCGAAGCTCTTATCTGTACTGTAAAAGTATCCTCTTGCCATTGTTGTTTTAGATTTAACCTTTTCATTTTGATATATACCACCTACAAAATCTCTGTATTCCTCCTTTATTAAATCTGATATCAGTGGATTTACCTCTTGTGTACAAATAGATTCTGCATTATGGTAAAGGGCTGTTAATATGTCCAAACCACCCATCGGTTCAAGGATTAAAACATCCTTAACTCTGGAAAGATAGAAGGCTGCTGATGACGGAAGGTAAGCGGTGAACTCGATTCTATCTTTTACCCCTTCATATCTGGTCATTGCATTAAGGTTGTCTCCATCTACGGTAATGCCTAACTGGAAAGGCAAGCCTTCAAGATACTTCATGCTCAATCCGGGGGCAAAGCGAACTGCCGGGCTGTCAACGATGTCAATCCTAGAAAAAGAGTTCCATCTGGTATCTAATAATCTGGATCCAGGATACCGTAAGGCCGTGGATAATCCTTTAAACGGTGAAATATTGATCTCCATGAAATTCGGTCTTGAAAGTAACAGAGCTGTAAAAAGAAGAAGTAAAATAATTGTAAAAAGGTCAATCATTCTATGACGTCCGAAATTGAAGGACAAAGCTGAGAATAGTCCGAAAATAGCTGGAATGATTATCCCTCCGATCCCACCTGAGATTGAAAAGACAACCATGACGAGCAAGCAACCCAAACCAGCCCCAATAAGGTCTGAAAAATAGAGATAACTAATCCTGTCAGGCAGTTTTGATATGGCGGTTGATATGGTTAAACCGGAGAAGAAGAAGGGGATCGAAAGAAAAAAATAGTATACGGGGATATAAAATAGCTGATTATAATCCCATAGGACCCTTGCTGGATCAAAAGGTATTTGGTTGACAATGAGGTAAGAGATGAAAACAGAAATAGAAAATGAGATAGAACTGATAGTGAGGACTTTTGAAGGCTCCTTTTTTAGGATCGAGGGGACTAGCATTAAAAAAGAACCACTGGCACCAAAGCCGAGCATAGCTATACTGATTACCATAAAGGCAAAATGATACCAAAGAGCCACGGAGAAGATTCGGGTTAGGGATATCTCAAATGTCAGTGTAGATATGGATATGAAGAAAACGCCTGCATAAAATCGGATGTCTCTTGTTCCCAAGATGATATCCTTTGAACTACTGTTGTTAGATATTTTTTATCACTACTATAGTTCAAAAGGAAGTAGAATTCAACAGGCGATTGCTCAAATCTCTTTTCGCATTGTCCAGACAAGTTTCTAGTTCCTAAGGGGGGCAGAGAAAGCAACAAATATTTTGACCAATTGGGTCATTGAGGTCTGCCTTGCTTTCTGAAGTGATTTTGTGGGTGGATGTTATCTTATAAGTATTTCCAATAATTGTAAGGAGTAGCCATAGGAATTTCCTATTTGACATATAGTTAAAACTATGATTAGTATCCGTCAACCTATTTCGAGATAGAAGGTATCTGTTAACCAATTAAGGGGGCTTTATATGGAGAGTATAGTGAGATTCTTTGGCTCAAAAAAGGGCATTTTTTCTGTAGGCCTTTTTATCGGGGTATTCGCAGCTCTACTGCAAAAATGGGGTAACCCTCCGAACATGGGGATATGTGTGGCCTGTTTTGAGCGGGATATTGCCGGGGCTTTCGGATTACACAGGGCCGGTGTTGTACAGTATATAAGGCCGGAGATCGTCGGCTTTGTTCTCGGGGCTCTCATATCCGCACTTATCTTCAGAGAATTCAAGGCCAGGGTAGGCTCGGCTCCAATAGTGAGGTTTATGCTGGGTTTCTTTGCTATGATTGGGGCGTTGGCCTTTCTGGGATGTCCATGGAGGGCGCTGCTTCGGCTATGCGGTGGAGACGGGAATGCGATTTTAG
>JAUXFK010000244.1 GCA_030623035.1 Deltaproteobacteria bacterium
TACCTCTACAAAACTCAGTCCAACCCCATCTATCTGCTTTTGAAACGCTGCCTTTACATACTTCTTCGTGCGTTGGTAATTGGCAAAGTTGTCTAGCGAACTACGGGCGCTATACGCAACTCCTTTAATCGTGGCCAGCATTTCCGGGATGTGAATAGGGTAGCCATGGGCCTTGGGAGTCCTTCCCTCCGGCGTGGTTGTTGTTACCTGATTGAGCAGTGTTGTGGGAGCCATTTGCCCGCCGGTTGTTCCATAATTGGTATTGTTAAACATAAATATTGTAATATTATCGCCTCTGGCAGCGGAATTGACCAGATAACCCGCTCCAATGGCTGCACAGTCACCATCGCCCTGTATGGTAAAGACGATAATATCATCATAATTTCCCTGTTTTATCCCCGTGGCTACAGAAGGAGAAGGCCCATGCGCGCACATGGCCATATCCATCTTTGCCCCGAAAAATCCCATGCCTGTACATCCCACACCGATGACGACCACCGACTTTTCGATCACCCCCATCTCCTCGAGGACTTCTATTATAATCTTGCATCCCAAAGGGCTGCCGCAACCCGGGCATGATGGGAGAGGAAAATGCAACTTATAGTCAGAGACACCGTAGATTTTTTCTTTATTTTTGGAATCGTCCTTGTTGTTCATATCAGTTTTTTCACCTCCTCAAAAACAGTCTCGGGAAAGATCATACCCAACTCACCATCAATATGCCGGGAAAGCATCCCTAAAAAGGAAACGCGGCTCTTGTCTTCTACACCCAGCCATACATCCTCAATGAGCTGCCCCATACTATCCTCAACAACCAGAAATCTGCAACCAGAAGAAGCCTTCTCCTTTAATATTTCATATGGAAACGGCCAGAGGGTTATCGGCTGAATCAAGCCCACCTTCAACCCTTCAGCGCGTGCCATGTTTACAGCCTCCTCACAACAGCGGGCTACATAACCATAAGACACCAGCAGTAAATCGGCATCATCTGCCTGGTATGTTTTAAATCTCACTTCAGACTCGGTTATCTTTTTATATTTTTCATGAAGTGCAGCAATGATAGTCTTGTATACAGGCGGAGCAAGACCTCTTGTTGAATGTATATAGTCAAATCTTCCGTTCTTTTTGCCGATCCCCTTTAATGCCCAGTCCTTTTCAGGCACAGGACCAAAGTCTATGGGCTTTGCATCGATATGCTCGGCGATCTGAATGAGTATGCCGTCGGCAAGAACTACCGACAGGATTCTGTGTTTATCTGCCAGGTAAAATGCGAGCTGCATGAAGTCATGACATTCCTGAACAGACGAAGGGGCCAAAACGATGCTTTTATACCCTCCCTGTCCTCCTCCCCTGGTGGCTGAAAGGTAATCGGTCTGTGCATGACGGGTAGTGCCCTGACCCGGTCCTCCCCTTTGTACATTGACAACAACACATGGCAGTTCACAGAAACTGATGTGAGAGAGTATCTCTTGCATCAAACCCCAACCAGGGCTTGCTGTGGAGGTCATTGCTCTGACACCTGAAGCAGAGGCTCCAAAGACCAAAGAAGCGGAGGATAACTCACTCTCTGACTGTAAAAAACGCCCCCCTCTTTTTGGCAATTCACTGGCAAAGAATTCGGTAATCTCGTTTTGTGGTGTAATCGGATAACCAAAAAAGTGCAGACAGCCTGCGTTCAATGCCCCACGGCCTATGGCTTCATAACCATGGATAAACATCTTTTCCTCCATATATTTCCTCCTTATGATATCGTTATTTAAGAACTGTCGTAATCGTTTCAGTTATTTCGGCTTTTATATCACCTCCTCATCAAACGAACCTCATTATGAATGCTTTGAAAGAGTATTCCAATATTCGTTTTAATTTCCATTTTTTGATAAGAATTCTGAATACTGTGCGAGTTTAGACAGGGCATTTAACGCCCTTTTAGGTGAAGAGAAGACCGCCACCTTTCTATGCTCCTTAATATTTTCTTTTATCTCTTTGGCAGTAATATCATATAACCAGCCTTCGTATGGCATCCAAACGATAGGTTTATCCTTGAATTTATCGGCTATACTTAAAAGAATCTCTGAAAACGGAGGAGAGATAGATTCAAACCAGGCTCCGACAATCAGCAAGACTGCATCAATCTGCTCATCAGCAAGGAAGGCCTCAATGGTTGTTCCAAGAACCTCTCCAAAAGGCTTTTTTGAGATCATCATAGCAGGCCATATGTCAACGGGGTTATTTATAGTATGCCACTTTGGTGAAATGCCGGTGATTTTTTCTTTTGTCTTCGAAGATAGCTCTGGTATGTTCAGATTGTACTCTTCACAAGCATCCCTGGCCATAAGCCCGATTCCACCGCTTAGCGAGATGATACCTACAGATCTGCCTTTCATCAAGGGGAGATTAGAGAAGGCATTGATAAGATCGTCGATCTCATCAAAATCGCTTATCCTTACTATCCCGCATTGTTTTAGCGCTTTTTCCCAGATTTCATCTTTGCCTATGATTGACCCGGTATGAGATTGGGCTGCTTTTGCGGAACGAGGATAGACACCTGTTTTTAAAGCCAATATTGGCTTTTTTCTGGAAACTCGTTTTGCTACATCAATAAACTTTTTACCATTACGTATGCCTTCTATATGGAGAAATATAATTTCTATGTCTTTATCGTATTCGAAATACTCGAGGCAATCGGCAAAATCAAGGTCACATGTATTGCCCAAATCAATGCCCTTGCCGAGGATATTCAGGTTTGGAAAACTGCCGAAAAACATACCGGTTTGACAGATAACACCTATGGGTAGCCTCTTCATACATGGTTGCTTAACGAAAGATGTACTAAAGTCGATAAAAGGATTCGATACGCCTATGGTATTTGGGCCTATTATTCTAGTATCTGAGTCTTTGATCAATCTTGTAATCTTTTTTTGCAGTTCCTTTCCCTCTTCATCATTTGCATCAGCAAATCCCTGACCAATAATTATTACGGCCTTTATCTCTTTCTTTATACACTCTTTAACAATATCAAGGACTTGAGATCTGGGGGTAGAGATGATTGCGAGATCAATATCGGCATCGATTTCTGTAATGTTTGGATAGGTTTTTTTACCTAAAATATCGGTTGTCCCGGGATTTACAGGGTAGATCTCTCCTTTGTATCCGATATCGAGGATGTTTTCCAGTATATTAAAGGAATATTTGCCGATCCGGGAGGATACGCCGACCAAAGCAATGCTTCTGGGTTCGATAAACGGCTTTATCTGTTCAACGATATTCAATACTTGTGCCTCATAAAGATCGTTTTATATAACTCGAATTGAGAAACGGATAAATTTCTTGGGTGTGCATTCATACAATCTAACTATCAGTATGTTTTGTACATGTCAAGATATTTTAGGTTGTAAAAAGTGAGATGTTTGTATAAATCAGTATCTAACCTTTAGTAAAAACAATCCCTTTGCAGGGGCTGTTATACCTGCCCTTTTTCTGTCCTTGGCGTGCAAAATATCTACGAATTCTTCCAAAGAGGTCTTCCCTTGCCCGACATTTACAATTGTTCCTACAATGTTTCTGACCATCTGCTTTAAAAAAGCATTGGCTTCGATATCTAAACATATTAATCTGTTGGGGCTTTCCTTAATCGATACATTAGATACCTCTCTAACCGGGTGATGACTGCTGCATCCCGATGCCTTAAAAGAAGAAAAGTCATGCCTCCCTTTCAGAGTTTGAATGGCTTTGTACATGAGTTCAATATCCAGATTAAAATGGATGAACCAGGAAAAGTTACGGTACAAAGGAGAAGAAAATCTCTGGTTCAGGATAATATA
>JAUXFK010000134.1 GCA_030623035.1 Deltaproteobacteria bacterium
TCGTAAATTCGGTGTCGTATTTTAGGTCAGAGTTCCGATCGTTGACCCGTCGGATTCAGAGAACCCTAAAGTGCCTGAAGTTTGAAGTGTCTAAAGTGAACTAAAGTTAAGGAATACGCTTCCAGAGCATTAGTCATGTATTACGGAACTTCGATTAGAGCAAACTACCATAAAGGAAACAGGGCAAGAATCAGAGCGGATTTTAAGAAAAAAATCAAAATAGAATATTTTAACTTTAGGCACTTTAGCTCATTTTAGGCACTTTAAACTTAATAACGTAATCGTATTTAAGAACTGAACCGTGAACCCCGGAACCTTGAACCTGAGTAGTTACTTCTTTCTTGGTTCCGGCTTGTCCGGGTTAGGTTTAGACTTTTATACTTTCATTATCTTTTACTGTTTCATATACTATCAGTGGTTGCCTAACAGGCCTCCATGGTGATCATCGGCTCCACCACCGCAGGTATTTTCCTGGGAAAATCTGGGCAGTCTGCCTTCTGTAAGCGCAGTTACCACATCACCCACTCTGGTTAGGCCGTTGTTATGAAAGATCTCGATTCCCACTGAGTTAAACCCCATTAGGGGCCTCATACCCATTCCCCCAGCTACCAAGAATTTGACCCTGTTGCTCGCCAGATGGTTGACAGGGGCCATGCATCCTCCCTGTATATGAGGGATATTCTCGAGAACAGACACATCCCCTACCCTTCCGTCTTCAATGGTTACAAGTGTAAAGATGGCACAATGGCCGAAATGACCGGCTAATTCGGCTTCAAGGCCTCCGGGTTCATTTGATGGAACAGCAACTATGAATTTTTCCGACATCATCTATCTCCTTTCATATCATCTTTTAGCTCACAGCTTCAGTAATTAACAATCTTCATTCATCAGCGCGTCTTTTACAGTCTTCCCTCGTCCTAAAACAGTCCCTGTCTGACTTATCTTTGATATTAAATTTAAACTAGATATGGATAGATGTCAACTCTAAATGAACAAATTGTTAAGCCAATTTGAAATTCTGAAGGAAACATAAGGGGACGTTGTTGAATTCGTTGAGGTATCGTTTGAGCTCTTTGAGTAAATTATCTGCCAGACCGCTGTCCTGTTCTGTCTTGTGGCAAAGCTGTACTAATGAATAGATATCCTGAGAAGCATCGGTGCCTTGGTGTTCATGCATGTTTCAACTTCCTACTTGCTTTTTACAAGATTTATGGATAAAATATCCTGAGAAGTCAATAAATATCCACAGTAAAATGTCTTATAAACCTAACTGCGCGAAACATGCATTAGGCTAAAAGCAATCTCTATTATCAGAGAGGATTAAGCAATGTTTACAACTTACACCGCTAAGTATACAAAGATTGACTCTGGTTACATGGGACAATTAGTTGAATGGCCTGAGGTAGTTACTGAGGGCAAAGATATTGAGGAGTGCCGAGATATGCTAAGAGACGCTCTTAATGAAATGATCCTGGCCTATCAACAGCAAGGAAAAGAAATCCCCTTGGGCAGCTCTTTAATTGAACAGGTTCCGGTTGAGGTTGATAGTGTCCGTCAAACGTCTTGATCTAATTCGGTATTTTGAAGAAAATGGATTTTATCTGTTGCGAGAAGGTAGCAATCACTCGATATTTACGAATGGAGCAAAGACTGTTCCTATCAAAAGACATAGGAATCTCGATAGAATCACAGCAAACGAATTATGCAAGCAAGCTGGTCTAAAGCCAAAATATTAAGCTATTCTCAGTAATCTCAGCCTAACCAATCAATACCTTAATGTAAAAGATGTCAACCCCTTTTTTTATAGAAGTGTGTTTTTTAAGTGTTCTTCATAGCCATCTTCAGCCACTTCCCATTCAATCAAGCAAATAAGGCACACGTCCAACAAATTTGTTGGACGTGTTGAAAATATCTTTACAAATCTGCCTAAACCTATGGGATGGTTATCTTTTTGAATCATGACCTTCCATTACTGATGGACTTTTGTGAAGAGGTCCAGGAAGTATCGATTCAACACCACCCCTGGTAGGACAGGCGTCTCGGCTGTCTTGACTGCAATTTTCATCATTCTTTGTGAGCCAATGGCTCATAAATGTTTCATTTAGAAATAGGAAATCTGGACCACTGGGCCTAGTCAGAGACAGTGGCCGGCCACAAAAATAAAAAGACAAAATAACTCAAATGGTTATTGAGTTAACACATATGCACACTATGCCAAGCGAAAAAAGTCCTTGACATACCAATCTGTAAGGTTATATATACAATATATGGGGAGTCAGAAAGAAGAGGCGGTTCTGAAGAACCGCAGGATTCTTAGCATGAAATGCAAAGATGTCTGATGTATAAATAAAAAAATTACCCCATACTTATAAAAGTAAAGACAATACTAATTAGGCCACGAAGGCCTGTTGCCCTGATTGAAATCAGGAAAAGAGGCTTCGTGGCCTTTTTTATTCATTTTTTCATCAAAAAAATCGGAAGGAGGGAGGGGATAATGCCGGGAGAAGTATAGAGAAAGCGCATTGCTAATTTGAAGTTTATAGCATGACTATGAACCCTGATCAAGGAAGAAGAAAGGAGAAGATTGATGAAGAGGTCTTTGTTGTTATTTGGTTTGATTGTTGGATTGGTGTTCTGGGTTAGCCCCTGGGTTTATGCCCAGAGTGTAGAAGAAGAACTTAAAGACTTAAATAAACGGATTGAAGAACTGGAGAACAAGGTCGAATCTACCGATAAAGATACTAAAGCAGTAAGTGAAGCATCTGAGCACTTAAGCATTGGAGGAGGGATTACAAGTGTAGTTCAAGCAACCGCCGGGAATGACGATCATCCTGAAGGTGAAATTCAGGACGGTTCCTATTCTGTTGACATTGAATTAGGGATAGACCTCGAAAAGTGGGGGACTGCCTTTATCCATATGGAAGGAGGAGACGGAGATAGTGTGGCCGATGAGCTAGAGGCCTTAACCGGGGTAAATGCCGATGCCCTGGGTGGCGATAACCGATTCGATATTATAGAGGCGTGGTGGGAGTTCAGCCGTATGGATGAAAAGCTTACCCTCACCTTCGGCAAGATTGATCCTGCTGGAACGTGGGATACCAATGCTGTGGCAGATGATGAATGCTGCCAGTTTATGGCGGATATGTTCACTGACCAGGCATGCATGGAGTGGCCGGATTACACCCCGGGGATCAGGTGTCTTATAACCCCTAATGACTCTGTGGATATCAACGTTGGTCTTCTTTCAGCAGACAATAACTGGGAAGACCTTTTTGAGGATGTCTTCGGTATAACAGAGATCAACATAAAGCCCAAATTTGACGACAGGGAAGGGAATTATCGTTTTTATGTCTGGTTGAATGCCCTGGACCATGTGGAGTGGGATGACCATTGGGAAGGGGTATCCCGAGGTGATAAAGAAAACTGGGGTATTGGCCTTTCTATTGACCAGCAGGTAAACGACGATGTCACCCTCTTTTGCCGTTTTGGTATTCAGGATGGCGACATTGCCGGAGCGTCATATGACCCCGGCGAAGGTGAAGAACTTGAGCCCTTGGCCATGGAATCTTCCTGGAGTATCGGCGGGCAGATTACAGGTTCTCCCTGGGACCGTCCGAATGATGTAATTGGTATTGCACTTGGGCAGGCTATTCTTTCAGGCGACTATGAAGACTTGCTCGACACGGTTGGGATAGACTCGGATAATGAATCCCACTTTGAAGTTTACTATAGCTATTATCTGAATGATTATATCGCTGTCTCTGCTGATATACAGGTAATCGACTGCATTGGAGGAAACGAGGATGCTGATACAGTGAGTATTTTTGGGATCAGGACACAGATCAGTTTCTAAAAAAAGTTATGAACACTGATAAGGAGATAAAAATGAAGGATAAAAAAATAAAAGCAACGGCAACTTCGATATTTACAGTATTGTTTCTTATTGGTACTCTGGGTGTTGCCAACGCCCATTTCGGGATGGTAATCCCCTCAGATGATATGGTTACGCAATCGGAAAATCGCAACATTACAATCGATGTAAAGTTCATACATCCCATGGAAGGGGATTACATGAATATGGCAAAACCGGATCAGTTCGGAGTGCTGTTCAAAGACAATAAGAAAAATCTGCTAAGCACCCTTAAGGAAAAGAAGGTGGACGGCTTTTCCACCTGGCAGACGACTTATAAGATCAAACGTCCCGGGGATCATATATTCTATGTGGTGCCCAAACCTTACTGGGAACCTGCAGAAGACTGCTTTATCATCCATTACACCAAGGTGATTGTAAACTCACTCGGCATGGAGCAAGGCTGGGATAGTGAAGTCGGTCTAAAGACAGAGATTGTACCTCTTACAAGGCCATATGGGCTCTGGTCCGGCAATGTTTTCCAGGGCATTGTAAAGGTTAAGGGAACCCCTGTGCCCTATGCAGAAGTCGAGGTAGAATACTATAATCAAGACGGTCAGGCTACATGGCCTGCAGACCCGATGATTACACAGGTCATCAAGGCAGATAAAAACGGAGTATTTACCTATGCCATGCCAAGGGCCGGCTGGTGGGGGTTTGCCGCACTCAATGAGGATGAAGAGAAGATGAAGCATGAAGGAAAGCCCAAGGCTGTTGAAATAGGCGCCGTGCTCTGGATTAAGACATACGATATGAAATAAGAAAAATTGGTTATTGACTTCTCTTTGCAAAAAAATCGGTCACAGCAACGGCAATCACATTATAACCCGTGCAAAACTCGCGTCTTATAGAGCGTAAAAAAAGAACAGTATTGATCTTTGTAATTAGACAGTTATAATGTGTCAGTCCATACGCGTATCCATCCAGCAACGCTTCTGTTCTTTCTTAACGCTCTATACACCGCTCAAACAACTGCACGCGTTATAATGTGACCGCCGTTGCTGTATTAACTCAATAACCATTTAAGAGGATAGTAATGGTTCACCGCAAAGATCGTAGAGATGAGGTTGAACAAGATTTATATTTTCTCTGCGTCCTTTGCGTACTCTGCGGTGAATGGATTCCGAAGGAAAATATATGCATATTTCAGAAGGAGTATTATCTGCGCCCGTATTGATTACGGGCGCAGCCCTTACTGCAACGGCAGTAGGATTTGGGCTTAAGAAGATGGACTATGACAGGATTCCTCAGGTTGCAATCCTGTCTTCTGTATTCTTTGTAGCCTCGCTGATTCATATCCCCATCGGACCGGCAAGTACGCATCTGATAATGAATGGATTAACCGGTCTGCTGCTTGGCCTTTCAGCTTTTCCGGCTATACTGGTAGGTCTTATCCTCCAGGCTATCCTCTTTCAGTTTGGCGGGATTACAACCCTGGGGATAAATACCTTTAATATGGCTTTTCCTGCGCTAATCTGTTTTTATCTGTTCAGAAACGGAATCAGACATAAAAATCCAGTAGTAATATCTGTGTGCGCCTTTGGATCCGGATTTACAGCCGTGTTTTTAAGTAGTATCTTTGTCGCAGCCTCCTTGATCTTTTCTGAAGAGTCATTTATTAACATAGCAAAACTTGTTGTAATCGCACACCTGCCGGTAATGATAATTGAAGGCATATTTACTGCATCCTGTATTGGATTCTTGAAAAAGGTCAGACCGGAGATAATCGGAGGATAGAATGAAAGGGGAAAAACAGTCAAATAGACTTTTGGTTTTTTGTAAAATCTCTTTGAATCTGATCTTTGTTTTCTTGATTATACATATATCTGGTTCAAAAGCATCTGCCCATAAAGTCAATATCTTTGCTTATATAGAGGGGGACACAGTCTTTACAGAGAGCTATTTTAACGATGGCAGAAAGTGTATCGATTCAAAGGTTGAGGTATTCGACAACACCGGAGATAAACTCTTAGAAGGCTTGACCAATAAGGATGGAGAATTTTCTTTTAAATCTCCTGGAAAAATCGATTTGAGGCTGGTTCTCACAGCCGGTATGGGCCACAAAGCCCAGTATGAGATTAAAGCAGATGAATTCAGTGATTCTGAAGAAGAAGACAAAGAGCATACAAGTCTTCAACCCCTCGAGGAAGACAGAATAGACAAAAGACAGAAAGAAGGGAAGCAAACAGGTCATAATGAAACATTAACAGTGGATATGAAACAGATGCAATCCATGATCGAAGCGTCATTGGATAAAAAGCTAAAGCCCCTTTTGAAGCTCATTGCAAAATCACAGCAAAACAGGGTGTCATTTTCCGAGGTTGTCGGTGGAATCGGTTATATCCTTGGTATAATGGGGATCATACTCTATTTTAAAGCAAAAAAAGATAAAAACGGATAAAGACAGACATGGTGCATGAAACTTTTACATACGGCGATTCTATGGTTCATCGTCTGGATCCAAGGATCAAGGTCATAGTCGCAATAGTATTTTCTATTGTTATTGCTGTGGCAGATAAATTTTCTGTTCTTTTATATGGTCTTTGCTTTTCTTTATCTCTTATATGGATCGCACGGTTGAGCATAAAGAAAGTGAGTTTTCGTTTGATGATCGTGAATGGGTTCATACTCTTTATCTGGATATTTCTCCCTTTCACATACCCGGGAGAGACGCTCTTTTGCCTCGGCCCGTTTAACGCATCTAAAGAAGGAGTCATTTATGCGGCATTGATAACCTTAAAGTCAAATGCAATTATTCTAGCATCCATTGCCCTTCTTGCTACATCTTCGATAACTACCCTTGTTCATGTTCTTAGACATATATACGTCCCGGATAAGCTGGTTCATTTATTCTTCTTTTGCTTCCGCTATATTCATGTCATCCACCATGAATATATCCGGCTGATGAATGCAATGAAGATACGTTGTTTTCAGCCAAAGACCAATATGCATACCTACAAAACATATGCCTATCTTGTTGGGATGCTTTTAATAAGAAGCTATGATCGCTCGGACAGAGTTTATCACGCAATGCTTTGCAGGGGCTTCAAAGGAAAATTCTGGATGCTGGACCACTTTTCCATGAACAGATTTGATATAATTTCAGGGACAGTGCTTTTTTTAATTATTATAGGACTGATTATTTTACAATGGGGACAGATAATAACATAATACTTGAACTCGATGATATAACATTCGGCTATCCATCGAGGCGACCCGTACTCAATGGGCTGAAACTTGTTTTTTTTAAAGGGCAGCGCATCGGCCTTACCGGAGGCAATGGGAGTGGAAAGACCACCCTGTTCCATATCATTATGGGTCTTTTAAAGCCAAATACAGGAGAAATCGGGGCTTTTGGGAAATCCAGAGAAACAGAGGCTGATTTCAAAGAGGTTCGAGAAAAGATCGGGCTTCTCTTTCAGGATTCAGATGATCAACTGTTTTGCCCAACTGTTGCTGAAGATATTGCCTTCGGGCCATTAAACCTTGGAAAAACACAAAATGAAGCAAGGGAAATTGTGAAGAAGACATTGAAAACGTTTGGTTTGCTTGGTTTCGAAGACAGGGTGTCTTACAAGCTCTCAAGCGGAGAAAAGAGGCTCGTATCCCTTGCAACTGTGATTGCTATGAATCCTGAGGTCTTATTGCTCGATGAACCGACCACAGGACTTGACACGAAAACAACCGAAAGGATCGTCGGTTTTTTGAACAGCCATACAGAATTGTCATATATAATCATCTCCCATGACCATGATTTCTTAGAAAGAACGACACAATGTAGATATGAAATGGCGGGCGGGAAGGTCGACAAAAACAACTGAAGCTGCTTTTCGGATGAAAATTCCTTTATTGGTTATTGGCTTCCCTCAGCAAAAAAATCGGTCACAGCAATGGCAATCACATTATAACCCTTGCAAAACTCGCGTCTTAGTGAGCATAAAAAAAGAACAGTATTGATCTTTGTAATTGAACAGTTACTGTAACTACTCAGGTTCACAGTTCCA
>JAUXFK010000199.1 GCA_030623035.1 Deltaproteobacteria bacterium
TAGTGTCCATCCATAAATGGCCCTTTTGCCCAATCTCTGTGTCAGGCTCAGATTTTAATCCTCGAAATATGTACATATATTCCTGTGGTTAAAATCTTCGCCTTTCTTGATCTTGAACAAAATCGCTCATTTCTGGATGGACACTAAATAGTTCACCTTGAAAGGTTCCGTAAATCGTAATTGTTTCGTCATCTTAATGAGTTTTCGAGTTTTTATGATCTGGCTAAACAGTTACGAATTTCTCATAAACGATCACAGAGAGGACATAGATATGAATCAAAGAGACATTACAGATGCGGATATCGCTTTATTCAAGTCTATCGTTGCCCCTGAAAGAGTCTCAAAAGGAGAATCCATCATAGAGCTACACTCCAAGGATGAATCCTTTCACCAAAGATGCAGGCCCGATGTCGTTATATTCCCCAGGTCAAAAGAAGAGATCAGCAATATCCTCAAACTGGCAAACGAAAGAAAGCTGCCGGTTACCCCATGGGGGGCCGGAACGAGCCTTGAAGGGAATCCAATCCCTTCCATGGGGGGTATTGTCCTGGACATGCAGGAGATGAACAGGATACTCGAAGAAAGAGAAGGGGATTTTCAGGTAATCGTTGAACCCGGGGTTGTATATAAGGACCTTAACAAGAAATTTGAAAAAAAGGGGCTTTTCTTCCCTCCTGATCCAGGTGCTCCAGCCACAATCGGGGGAATGGTTGCCAATAATGCCAGCGGTATCCAGACCCTAAAATACGGGGCCACAAAGGACTATGTAATGAGGTTAGAGGTTGTAATCCCCACAGGTGAGATAATGACCATAGGCTCCAATGCTGTTAAAACTTCTTCCGGTTATGATCTTTGCCGGTTATTTACAGGGTCGGAAGGAACCCTGGGAGTAATCACTCAAATAACCCTGCGTCTTGCCCCCCTCCCCATGCATTTTACTGCTGCACTGGTAAACTTCAACTGCATTGAAGACACAACACGATCGATATATCAAATAATGTGTACGGGGATTATACCCGCTGCTCTTGAATTCCTTGACGGAGATGTAATCGATGCGATTAATGCATACAAGAGCACTCAATATGAGGAGAAACCCACCCTGTTTATGGAATTTCACGGAAGCAATGAAGCTGGACTTTTAGAGGAACTCACTATCATAAAGGAAATATGTTTCTCGAATAACTGTTCCGTCTTTGAATCTGGAATTGGGAGAGAAGAGAGGAACCGACTCTGGGAGGCCAGGTATGATACGTTTGAGTCTATGAAAAACGCAAATAGAGGGATGGAGATTATCATTATAGATACTGCCGTCCCCCTCTCAAAATACCCGCAGATGGTTGATTTTGCCCGTAATGAATCCATTTCAAATGGCATAAAGGGTTATGTGTTTGGCCATGCAGGAAGCGGCAACCTCCATATGGGGCTGATCAAAGACCCGGATGACACAAAACAGGCAGAGACAGCAATGAAAGTCAACGACGCGATCGTCAAATTTGCCATTGATCTTGGAGGTACATCAACAGGGGAACATGGAGTTGGGATAGGAAAACGCAAATTCATGGTCCATGAACATGGCGTAAGCTTAGAGGTGATGAAGCGTATCAAGGATGTTTTCGATCCAAATGGGATAATGAACCCCGGAAAGATTTTTTTTAATCTCTCAGCCTGATCCAAGGGGATTGGGCAAACAGGCCATTCCCGGACTAAATATCACGAAACCGAGTAACTATTCAGCCACAGATTCACACAGATGAACACAGACAGGTTTAAATGCAAAGAAATTACGGATATTATTCTTAGAAGTTTTTATGAAGTTTATAAATGAACTTGAAGGCAACAAATATTGAAGTTGGCTTATTATTGAATTTTGGCAGGAAACCAGAGTTCAAAAGGTATGTATATGATAATAAAAGAAAAAATATCAGTGATGATCAGCGTAGATCGGCGGCTGAATAGTTGCGAAACCGAAAAAGGAGGCTTTAGATGAAACAAGAAAAACAGAAAGAATCTATGGGTGAAGGTGCGAAAAAAAGCTTTACACAGACTTTTAAGACATATATTCAGGAGTTAAAGAACAGCATCCTCAATGAAATGGCCAATTTGGGAACAGTAATGCCGCAACTGAGCAATTACAAGGAAGAATGCGACAGGCTTTTTAAGATCATGGATGAAATCGAAGATGGATTTATCGACGATTATTGGGAAACAATCAAAGAGGAATGTGACGGAGATTTTGACTCGTATTGTACAGACCTTGATGGAGGCGCAATACAACAGCTCCGCTCAAATGCAATGGCGATATATCGGGAAAAACATGGAAAAGACTTTTTCAGTTTTTCGTAACAGTTTAGCTTTTCGAAAAGAGTCGCTTCAACGGCAAAATAAAGACATAAGGTATAAAAGGGCTATTATTTAAAGGATTTTACTAGGGGAAGCGGGGTCAGCCCTGGAAAATAGAAATTAGCTTTTCTACCTGAATCCTTATCTATTAGAGGGATTTCTCAAAGTCGTTATCGTTTAATAATATTTTCTTCCTGTCGTTACAGTGGCTGATTATATGGTAGAAGCAGCCTTCTGATTGCAGTCGATAAGGTCGTGCCATATTGCAAGAATTATAGGATCTTAGGAGGCAATGTCAAAGACTAAATTCTAGTTTCCAGGCTGACCCCTTGATTCTTCGCTATACCCTATTCAAACCAAGTACGCGGCTATAAAATAGGACATTTCTATTTTGCGTTGACAAAATTGGTTTATATTTAAATTCATACAATATATATTATATGCTCTTTGAAAATCTTGGCCACATAGGACACAAACCTCCTTAGGCATATATATGCCCAAGTTGAGCAACAAATATTTTATGTTGCTCCCGTTTGGCCTGCACGGCGTCTATCTGATCCCTGCACACATTCACTGGATGATTGAAGTTGCTTCTCTTTTTTCTTCTGATCTAACATTCACTATTAATTTAATGGTTAACACCTCCAATCAATCATGCCACATTCACCAAATATCAGAGAATATCCTATTGTCGATTCTGGTTGGAATAATCAGAAAGTACATTTGACAAGGAAGGGTATGGGAAAGGATTGGCAAATAAACAGTGCTGAATAATAACTGTTTATCAGAACTTAAATAGCAGGCTGTTTTTGAGCTAAAGCAGCTAAATCAAAGAGAAAGGAGGTGATTGCGATGATTAGTAAACGTAATGTGGCCAAACTGGATAGAGTCTGTAGATTAGTAGAGGCTCTCCCAGGATATCATGGCTGCACCACGACTATTCGCAAGGCATGGAGAATAACTCAACAGACAATAAAAGATTTGTCTGAAAGAGCTTACAATTCTGTGACTTCGAAAAAAGTGGTAAAAATTATTAAGTTTCTAGCAGAGTTATTTGCTTTGCTGGAACGGCTCAAAAATTTATTTAATTTCTGCCTACAACCATTTTTATATGGATATAAATATAGCTTTTATAATTAGGCAAAAGACTAAAGATGATAAGAATTGCTGCCGGAATAAAGCAAAAAGATTTGTTAAATAAGCTCAATATTTAAGCATCTCTATTATCAATGTACGAAAACGGTTCAAGAGAGCCGTCTCTTAATTTTCTTGAAAACTTTACAAAATATTTTAATTTCTCCCTTTCTCAATTATTTGTATTGATGGGAGAAGATTCTATAAGTAACAATAAAGACAAAGCTATGTCTATTTTGAATGAGACGAAGAGCGATCGATATATTGTGTCTTAAGAAAGAATCATTAAAAGCCAACTTTAATGTCAAATAATCAGTCCCCTCATTTCCCTCTAAAATTAAACCTTAACTCACACAATCATCTCGCCCTTAGACTAGGTTATCCTATAGATACAATTGAGTATTTTAAAAAAAACAAGAACAGTAATGTAAAGGAATTGATATTAAATCAAATAAAAAACGGAAAGCTTAAAGAGAGAGTGGTGTATAATCCTTCACCACAATATAAGAAGCTTCTACGAGCAATAAATTCAAAATTACTTCGAAGGTCCGTATTGCCTGAGGGGGTATTGGGCGGTGTGATTGGTAAATGCATAGACGATTTAGTAAAAGTTCATTGCAATCAAGAAGCCGTATTGTCGATGGACTTAAAAAAATTTTTCCCAAGCATAAAGTCTGGCAGAGTTGTTAAATTCTTTAGATCTGCTGGTTGTAGTCCTGACATTTCTGGTATACTAACGGATTTGGTAACATTGAAAGATTCACTTCCACAAGGATTCCCTACAAGTCCAATGTTAGCCAATTTAATAGCTTATGGTCTTGACATTCAACATATTATGCAGGGGCGTAAATATAATCTGCGTAGAACAAGATGGATTGATGACATTGTATTCTCAGGCAGATCAAAAGATTTGGCTATTAACGCAAAGTTACTATTAGGAGCCATAAAACCACATGGCTTTCAATTGAACAATAAGAAAACAGAATATAAAGTGCGATCCAACAACCCGATTGTTGTTGGTTTAGATGTAAGCTGCAAGATCCCGCATGTCCCAATTGTTGCCATTGCTAAGGTTCGTGAGATTCTTTATGACTGTAAATACTCTGGTGTTAAGTCTGTACAAGTAGCTTATGAAAGTGATTCCTTCGGGCGTAAGAAAGATTTGAAAAGTTCGTTAAAAGGTAGGATCCAGTATATTGCAAGATACAATAAGGCAGAGGGGGAAGAACTTGTAGAAATTTTCAATTCTATTGATTATTGATTGGAATCTTGATTGGAATCATTTATACATAACACCATGCTCTACCCTATGAGAGGAGGTGTGAGAGGAGGGACGCTGTTTAATAGTTCAATTTATTGAAATATACGTTTCTCAAGCCCTTTCTCTTTACAAAAAATTCTGCCCTTTTCTTTGGCTATACTTGTCGCTCCTTTTCCTATACCCAACAACTCTCCTATCTTTACCCCGGTTTCATTTAAATACTTACTAGCCAAATACACTAATACACTTCTTGCTTCTCTTACATTCTTTTTCCTCGTATCAACTATCTCTTCTGCTTCTACACCATAATACCTGCTGACTTTCTCTATTAAATCTTCTATATCCCTGATCTTTTGATTATTATCTTCTTCTTGACCCAAGTTCATGAAAAAAAAAGAAAGAGGGGTCAGGTCTTCATTCTTCACAGAATTCACACAGGAGGATACAGGTCTAAGGCCTAAAGATAAAAACCGCAGATACACGCAGATTCACGCAGATAAAAAACACAAAATTCATCCACGAAGGACACGAAGAATCACAAAGAATGTCTTGAGTTTTGCCTTCCATGATGAAGATAATATATCCCTAAAGAGCTTGGTAATAAGA
>JAUXFK010000081.1 GCA_030623035.1 Deltaproteobacteria bacterium
TGCCTAAAGTTAAAATATTCTATTTTGATTTCATTCTTAAAATCCGCTCTGATTCTTGCCCTGTTTGCTTTATGGCAGTTTGCTCTAATCGAAGTTCAGTAATACATGACTAATGCTCTGAAAGCGTATTCCTTAACTTTAGTTCACTTTAGGCACTTTAGAGTTCCCCGAATCCGACGGGTCAACGATCGGAACTCTGACCTAAAATACGACACCGAATTTACGAGTTAGAACACTTAGTAACTGTTTAGCTAAATAGTGTCCATCCAGATGTAAGGAGAATTATATAGATATGGCAGACATTAATCAAAAGATTTTCAAAGCTTACGACATACGAGGAATCTACCCGGAAGAGATCAATGAAGAGACAGCATACAGAATTGCTCAGGCATATGTGGAATTTGTACAACCGAAAGAAGTTGTCCTGGGTAAAGATGTCCGGCTTTCCTCTCCATCTCTTTGGAAGGCGGCAGCGCAGGGTATAATAGATGCAGGTGTTGATGTGATTGACATCAACACCATCTCCACAGACATGCTTTACTTCTCTGTGGCATATTACGGATTTTCAGGAGGGATTACGATTTCCGCCTCTCATAACCCTGTTGATTACAATGGAATGAAGATCGTTCGAGAAAAGGCCATCCCCCTCTCTTCTGATGCAGGGCTTAAGGATATCTTGCAGATCGTCCTTAAACACAAAAAAATATTGGCAAAAAAGAAAGGACGTATAGTAAAAAAAGAGATTACTGAAGACTATATCAATCATGTTCAATCCTTTATTGATATAAGCAAGATTAAGCCTTTACAGATCGTAGCGAATGCTAACTTTGGACTCGCCGGAGAGATGCTCAAGAAAATAACCAGGGATATGCCGCTAAACATAATCGGCCTCAACTTTTCTCCGGACGGAAGCTTTCCCAAAGGCCGGCCAGATCCGCTTATACCGCAGAACCGTGAAGAGGTAATCAAAAAGATAAAAGAAACAGGGGCCGATCTTGGTGTTGCATGGGATGCAGATGCGGATCGTTGTTTTTTCTTCGATGAGGCCGGGGAGTTTATTCAAGGGTACTTTATTACTGCCCTTTTGGCAAAGACCTTTTTGGAAAGGTATCCAGGAGACAAGATAATTTTTGACCCGAGGCTTACATGGGCAAATATCGATACAGTCAAAGAAAACCGCGGAATCCCCATAATTAACAAGAGTGGTCATGCTTTCTTCAAAGATAGAATGAGAAAAGAGGACGCCTTATTTGCCGGAGAGATGAGTGCCCATTATTACTTCAGAAAAAACTTTTACGCAGATAACGGGATGATCCCTTTCTTGATAATGATAGAAATCCTGTCTACTTCGGGTAAGCCCTTATCGAAGCTCGTAGCTCCCCTGAAAAACAAGTACTTCGTCTCTGGAGAAATCAACAGGGAGGTTGCAAACACTCAAATGATCCTTAAAGAGATGGAGGACAGATACAGTGATGCTACAATAGAACACATAGACGGACTATCCATCGAATATCATAACTGGAGATTCAATTTGAGACCATCCAATACAGAGCCTCTACTTCGTCTCAATTTAGAGGCTCGTTCAGAGACTCTTATGGAAGAAAAGCGAGACGAAGTTATTGCGTTTATAGACAGGTTGGAAAAGAAAAACGTATTATTTTAGCCTTATGAAACAGAAAGCACTGGCCAAGCTTCAACGGCAATCAAATTTTAAATCTCTCAAAAGGAGTGGAAATATGGGGTTAGATTTGAAGGGCAAAGTTGCTTTAATTACAGGCTCAACAAAAGGGATAGGAAGAACGATTGCACTGAAATTTTCTGAAAACGGAGCCGATGTAATTATTAACGGCAGATCAAAAGAAGATGGGATGAAGACCGTTAAGAAGATAAAGGATATGGGCAGACAAGCCATCTTTGAAAAGGCGGATGTAACCCTATATGCCGAAGTGAAAGAAATGGTAGATCGGATACTCGAAAAGATGCCCAGGATAGACATATTGATCGCCAGCGGTGGGGTTATGAGCCGTGGGAAGGTTATGACAGCACCGAGCTTCTTCAAAGAAATTGATCCGGATACATATATGGATTTTTTTAACAGTCAGTACTTCAGCCGGTTGTACTGTATTAGAGCAGTACTGGATCAGATGGTTGAAAAAAAATCAGGAAAGATTGTGCTGATCAGTACTGATGCAGGCCGATGGCCAACCCCTGGAGAATCTCTTCCTGGCGGGGCTGGAGCAGCTCTTGTGATGAGTACAAAGGTTCTTGCAGGGGAGTTTGCCAGATGGGGTATCAGAATCAACACCATCTCTACAACAGTAACAAGGGATACACCCGGCATTGAGCATGTTGGCTCTTATGGAGCTGCAGGAAAGATATTTCAAATGGCTATGGAAAGGCAACCTTTTCCCATCAGTTCAAATGATATTGCAGAAACCGCTTTATTCCTGGCATCAGAGGCATCAGACCAGATAACAGGGCAAATCATCAGTGTAAATGGCGGCTTGTGTTTCCCTGGTTAGCTTTATTGTCTTAAATATTACCTTTGTCAATCTCCATTTACGGGAATGCCTTAAGTTGTAGAATGCACCGCTATAAGCAAAGAGAGAAAATTGAACAAAACGGATATTCAACCAGTTGCTATAGGAGTAGATCTCGGAGGAACGAATCTAAGGATAGGGATCGTCGATCAAAGGGGCAATATCCTGAAGAGTTTAAAGAGACAGTCACAAGCCAAAGAGGGAAAGGAGAATGTAATTAACCGGATTACAGATCTATTAATAGAGGCCTGTAATATCTCGAACGAACTTCAAAGAGAGGTTAAAGGAATATGTGTCGGTGCACCCGGTTTTTTGAACATAAAAAAAGGAATCATATCAGCGTCTCCAAACTTACCCGACTGGAAAGATGTAGCCTTGAAAAAAGAGATAGAAAAGAGGAAGAATTTTCCCCCTATATTATTACAAAATGACGCAAACTGTTTTACTTTTGGGGAGTGGTGGATAGGGGCCGGGAATGGCTATAAAAATTTGGCAGGTATTACACTTGGTACCGGGGTAGGTGGAGGGGTTATTTTAGATAATAGAATATGGTTGGGAGATGATGGTACCGCAGGAGAGATCGGTCATATCATCGTGGAGCCATCCGGGCTCAAATGTGAATGCGGGAGAAACGGCTGTTTAGAAAGCTATGCATCAGGTACCGCAATTGTTAAACAGGCAACCCTGGCATTAAAAAAAGGGGAAATGTCTACCTTAAAAAACAGGGTAAAAGAAAATTTGAACGCTGTTACCGCCAAGATGGTATCTGAAGAAGCTACAAAAGGAGACAGACTATCCCTGGACATTATGAAGGAGGCAGGCAGATACCTGGGCATAGCCATTGCAAGTATTATCAACCTTTTGAATATTGGCAGGTTTGTTATAGGAGGCAGGGTAGCCGGTAGTGGAGATATCATCCTGGAACCTGCCAGAGAGGAAGTCCTTAAAAGGGCAATAAATCCTCACATCAAAGATCAAGTCATTGTTCAAGCCAGCCTTGGAGATGATGCAGGGATTATTGGGGCAGCGGGGATGGTCTTTCAAAATGGATAGAGTGAATCATAGATGAATCATAAAACCTGCATATTGGATCCTCTTATTTTGGGACAGAGTTTACAAAGGGGGGTGGTGGGTTGATGTTATGGATAATGCGATACCCCAATTGGGGGTTTGAGATGTACTTCTTTTTTGAGATAAGTCCCCACCATCGTATGGAAGGAATATCTCTATCTTAAAATTCGGAGGTAAATCATGGCAAAGACAATAGCTGAAATTAATGAAAAGATAAAGAAAGGCAAGGCAGTAGTTGTTACTGCAGAAGAAATAAATGACATAGTAAGGGAAAAGGGAGAGAAAAAGGCTGCAAGTGAGATAGATGTCGTTACTACCGGAACATTTGGTCCGATGTGCAGTTCCAGTGCATATCTTAATCTCGGACATTCAAAACCCAGGATAAAGATAGGTGGAGGCAGGGCATATTTAAACGATGTGCCGGTTTATACAGGAATTGCAGCAGTGGATGTATATATTGGAGCTACTGCGATGCCAGATGATGACCCAAGAAACGCTGTGTTCCCCGGAGCTTTTCGTTACGGTGGAGGGCATGTAATAGAGGAACTGGTAGCGGGTAAGGATATCAGATTCTCTGCTACATCATACGGTACAGACTGTTATCCCAAAAAGAGTATTGAGACGTACATCAATATTAAGAACATCAATGAAGCCGTCCTTTTCAACCCAAGGAATTCCTATCAGAATTATAATGTAGCCGTAAACCTCTCTGACAGGATCATATATACTTATATGGGTACATTACAACCAAATTTGGGAAATGCCAATTATTGTAGCGCAGGTCAGCTAAGCCCCCTCTTAAATGATCCATACTATAGAACCATCGGCATAGGAACCAGGATATTTCTGGGGGGAGGAGTTGGCTATGTTGCATGGAATGGTACACAACATAACCCATGTGTATCAAGGACGAAAAATGGTGTCCCAAGAGTGCCTGCAGGCACTATCGCAGTTATCGGCAACCTGAAACAGATGAACCCCAGCTTGCTAAGGGGTACAACCCTTACAGGCTATGGTGCCACATTATCTGTAGGGATTGGGATACCGATTCCTATTCTTACAGAAGAGATCCTCCGCTTTACCACTGTTAAGGATGAGGATATATTTACACAGGTTGTCGATTATAGCGATGCATATCCCCAGGGCAAACCTGATACTCTTGGGGAGGTCAATTATGCCCAGTTAAGGAGCGGTAAGATAACAGTCCAGGGCAAAGAGATAAAGACTGCCAGTCTGTCCAGTTATGTAAAGGCCAGAGAAATTGCTGAAACACTTAAAAACTGGATTAAAAAAGGCGATTTCTTATTGAGTGAACATGTTGCAGACTTACCATCCATTGAATCTGAGATAACCTTTAAACCTATGCCTTCTAAATCGGTTAAGAAGGTGTGAGCTCAATTTTTGAATCGCTTATCAGGGATAATTTTTTCAAAAAAAATCGTCCTTAAAAACATCGATATATAAAGGGTAAAATGGAGGTGTTAGATGCCCAAAAAAAGGTTAGTACTGACCTTTCCAAGCAGATTGGTTGATCAACCCATCACATATTTCTTGATTAAGGATCACAACCTCATGGTAAATATATTACGGGCGAATGTTACTCCAAAAGAAGAGGGCAGATTGGTTATAGAGATTAGCGGCAAGAAGAATGATATTGAATCCGGAATGACCCACTTGAATGAAATCGGGGTAAATGTCAAGCCGCTAACTAAGGACGTGAGGTGGTATAAAGAGCGTTGTACTCAATGCGGCGCTTGTACATCTATTTGCCCTACAGAGGCATTCTTTGTAAACAGAGAGGATATGTCGGTATCCTTTAAAAAAGAAAAATGTATTGCTTGCGAATTGTGTATTCCTGTATGCCCATATCGGGCAGTTGAAGTTCTATTTTAACTGGCTTCTGCCCAAACAAAAAACCCTTTGAGCGGTCATCAAAAGGTTTTTTTCGATTTCTGCTTCGCAGTTTCGTAATTTGAAGCGGCCCTGCGAAGACCTGTACCGTTAAAAAACGTTTTTAACAGGCGAAAATCTATTTGGTCAAACGCCCGTCGAAAGATATAGGAGGTTAATGTTGACTACGGCAATTGCCTTACTCTCTGGTGGGTTGGACAGTACCCTAGCGGTTAAACTTATTTTAGAGCAAGGTATAAAAATCGAGGCGGTTACTTTTATATCCCTCTTTTGCACCTGCACATCCTCTAGCAGCGGATGTATGGAGGGGAAAACAGCAGCAGAAAAACTGGGTGTAAACCTGAAGGTCATTAACATATCTAAAGAACTTTTGCCTCTGATTCGAAAACCCAAATACGGATATGGTAAAAACATGAACCCGTGTTTAGACTGCCGTATCTTTACGTTCAAAAAGGCTGGGGAATACATGAGAGAAATAGGGGCATCTTTTTTGATAACAGGCGAGGTGTTGGGAGAAAGACCCATGTCCCAAAGGAGAGACGCGATGAGAACCATCGAGAGGGACTCTGGCCTAAAGGGTCTGATTCTCAGGCCTCTTTGTGCAAAGTTGCTTGAACCATCAATCCCTGAGATAAAAGGGCTCGTAGATAGAGAAAAGCTTTTGAATATTCAGGGAAGATCCAGAAAACCCCAGATTGCCCTGGCCATGGAATTGGGAATCAATGATTACCCATGCCCTGCAGGTGGTTGCTTACTCACTGACCCCGGCTTTGCCAAAAGAATGCGGGATTTAATGGAGTATAACCCGGAATTTAGTTTAAACGATGCACATCTCTTGAAGATGGGAAGGCATTTTCGGCTCTCTCCAAAGGTAAAGATAATTGTAGGAAGAGACGAAAAAGAGAATAAAAAGCTATCGAGTTTTGCCTTAAAAGGGGATTTCATCTTCGAGGTTCTGGATTTTCCCGGCCCCACCACAATTGTAAGGGGAGGGATAGAAGAATCTAAAATGGAGCTGCCTGCTTCCATAACAGCAAGATACAGCAAGGCAAAGAACGAAAAAGAGATAAGCGTCGGTTATAGAGAATACCCCTCTAATACAACCGGGGTATTACACGTGGCACCTTTGGAAAAAAGCCGTTTGGAAGCGTTGATGATTTAGCACCTTATATGGCATGCCACAAAATGTCCTTTCTCTACCTCTTTTATAGGTGGATACTCTTTATCACAGATGTTCATCTTATACATACATCTGGTGTGAAAGTAGCAACCAGAAGGCGGGTCAATCGGATTCGGCGGGTCTCCCTCAAGGATAATCCTCTTCTTTTTCATTGTAGGATCAGGGACAGGGACAGCAGAGAGCAATGCCTCTGTGTAAGGGTGTAAAGAGTTGTTGTATATTTTCGTGCTTTTTGCCAATTCAACTATCCTTCCCAGATACATAACCGCAACCCTATCGCTGACAAATTTAACCACACTCAAATCGTGTGCAATAAAGAGATAAGTCAGATGAAATTCTTCTTGAAGCGCATACAAAAGATTCAATACCTGTGCCTGAATGGATACATCCAAAGCAGAGACAGGCTCATCGGCTATTATCAATTTGGGATGCAGACTGATAGCCCTTGCTATTCCTATACGCTGCCTTTGTCCCCCACTGAATTCATGGGGATACCGATCAATATACTCCGGCCTCAATCCCACCAGGTCAAGCAGCTTTTTAACCTTTTCCTTTCTCTGTTTTCTATCTCCAATACCGTGAATGATAAATGGTTCTTCAATAATCTTGCCGATCGTCTTTCGAGGGTTTAAAGATGAGTATGGATCCTGAAAGATTATCTGCATCTCCTTTCGCAAGCTCCGCATCTTTTTTTTACTACAGGCCGTGACATCTTCCCCTTCAAAGCAAATCCTCCCGGCCGTGGGCTCTTCCAGCTTGAGGATCAACCTTCCCAGGGTTGACTTTCCACACCCGCTCTCTCCTACCAATCCCAGGGTCTCTCCTCTTTTAATAGACAGGTTTACTCCATCTACGGCCTTAACAACAGACTGTTGCAAAGAAAAGAAACCATCTTTTTTAAAAAAATATTTCTTCAGTTCGTTTAGAGTTAAAATATCATCATTCATAGGCAGGTTCCATGTTTGTATTGGTTTTAAAAAATTGATTAAAATCTTAGGATGATCTTTCCTTGCCATCCATCAAGAATTTTATAACAAAAGGACTTCAAAACTCAATTGCTTTTTTAGTCCGACAAAAGAAATTGACCTCCCCTCTTGATTCTGCTAGACTTCTTTTAAATCCGCCATGTTAAAAAATAAGTAAAATGGTATTATTTTAGCCCTATGAAACAAAAAGCACTGGCAAAGCTTCAACGGCAATCAAGTTTTAAACCGTGCAGAACTCGCATCTAAGTGAGCATAAAGAAAGAACAGCATCCAGCTATTAAATTCAGCCGATAAGCTTTGGAACGCTTAATATCCAATAACAACAAGGCTTCCCCCTGTTCTTTCTTAACGCTCACTAAGATGTTCAAACAGTTGCACAGGTTAAAATTTGACCACCGCCTTAGCAACTAAAATTTAAAAAAGCTAAACTGTTACGTAAAATGGTTATTGAGTTCCCCCAGCAAAAGAATCGGTCACTAAAGCGGCAGTCACATTATAAATAATATTTCAAGACGAATCAACTCAGATGAAAAACGCGACAAAAAAAGACAAACTCATAATAATTGGTGGAGGACTGGCAGGTTGTGAAGCTGCATGGCAGGCAGCCAACAGAGGGGTTTCTGTCATACTCTTTGAGATGAAGCCCAAAAGGTTCTCACCTGCTCACCTATCAGAAGATCTCGCCGAACTTGTATGCAGCAACTCCCTACGTTCAAACTCTTCAGAAAACGCTTCAGGGCTGCTCAAAGAAGAGATGCGGAAAATGGACTCTATCATAATCAAGGCTGCGGATGAAACTAGGGTGCCGGCAGGGAGCGCATTGGCTGTAGATCGGCAGGGGTTTTCGAGAACCATTACCGAGACACTCAATAAGAACGATTATGTAGAGATTGTTCGTGAAGAGATAACAAGTATCCCCGTAGATACCATGACAGTCATCGCTACAGGGCCTCTTACATCTCAGGTTCTTGCAGAAGAGATCAAAAGTCTTATAGGTGAGGATTACCTCTATTTCTATGATGCGATCGCCCCGATTGTCGAAACCGACTCCATCAACTTAGATACGGCTTACAGGGCCTCCAGGTATGGGAAAGGTGGGGATGACTATATAAATTGCCCGATGACAAAAGAGCAGTACACCCTGTTTATTGATGCCCTTTTAAAAGCTGAGAAGGTGCCTGTCAAGGACATTGACAAACCGATTGCCTTTGAAGGATGTATGCCCATAGAGGAGATGGCACAAAGAGGGAATGACACTTTAGCCTTCGGGCCGATGAAGCCTGTGGGTTTAATTAACCCGAAGACCGGCAACCGGCCTTATGCTGTAGTTCAATTAAGGCAGGATAACCGATATGGAACCCTCTATAATATGGTTGGGTTTCAAACAAAACTCAGATGGGATGAGCAAAAAAGGATATTTCGTATGATTCCAGCTCTGGAGCATGCGGAATTTGCCCGTCTGGGCAGCCTCCACCGCAATACCTTTATCAATTCTCGCAGATTACTCACGGACTCGCTACAGTTAAAGAAAAACCTCTCTTTGTTTTTTGCAGGCCAGATCACCGGTGTTGAGGGTTATATCGAATCTTCGGCTATGGGGCTTATCGCTGGAATCAATGCCAGTCGGTTAATCCACAAGCTTCCCCTGTTACCTCCCCCCAATACCACCGCCATGGGGGCACTGATCGGCCATATTACTGAAACGAGTGATAGAAAATTTCAGCCGATGAATATTAACTTTGGGCTATTTCCACCTTTAAAGGAAAAGGTTAAAAAGGAATTCAAACGAAAAAAGATAGCACAAAGAGCACTGGATGATCTGGAGCATTGGAAAGAGGGCTTAAAAGGTGAATAATCAAGCAAAGAGGAGGATCATCTTTTCATGACAAACGATTTACAGCACCTTTTCTATCCCCGGTCAATTGCATTAATCGGGATTTCGACCAATCCGCTTAAATTCGGCGGAGGATTCTGGATAAATGTACTACATGAGCTGGGCTATTCCGGAAAAATCTATCCAGTAAGCCCCAAGCTAAATGAATTCAATGGCCTTAAGGTTTATCCCACTGTTCGTGATATCCCGGAAAGTGTGGACCTGGCAATTGTGACCATACCTGCCCATCTAACCCCCCAGTTTATGGAAGACTGCGTATATAAAGGTGTGAAGTTCGTTCAATTCTATACCGCAGGGTTCAGTGAAACAGGCGAAGAGGAGGGGATAAAACTGGAGAGGGAACTCCTTAAAATCGCAAATAGAGGAGGAGTCCGTATCATCGGCCCAAACTGCATGGGAGTATACTCTCCCAAAAGTGGTATATGTTGGCGCTATGACTTCCCCAGGAAAAGCGGCCCCTTGGGGATAATGGCACAAAGCGGCTGGAACGCAGTAGAGATAGTCAAGCTGGGTGCAACACACGGTGTGCTTTGTAGTGAATTGATCAGTTACGGCAATGCCTCTGACCTTAACGAATCTGACTTCTTAGACTATTTTGCCTCTGATCCTGAAACCAAGGTGGTCGCATCCTATATCGAAGGGGTGAGGGACGGACGGTGTTTCTTTACTACACTGAGCAGAGTTTCAAAGATTAAACCCTTTATTATACTCAAGGGAGGGCGTACAGATGCAGGGACAAGAGCCGTTGCTTCCCACACTTCTTCTCTTGCCGGAACGAATGAGATATGGAATGCCGTCATGAAACAATCCGGAGCAATTGGGGTGTCCAGCTTCGATGAGTTGATCGACACTGTCATTGCCTGTTTATATATGGAAGTACCCAAAAACCGAAAAGTCGGACTCATTGGCAGTGGAGGAGGACCAAGTGTTACAGCTGCGGATGAATGCGAAAGTGCAGGGCTGCAAGTTCCGCCATTCCCGGATTCAATCAGACAGAACCTCAATAAGCTCATGCCTAAAGAAGGGACAAGCTCGAATAACCCGGTAGACTCACCTTTCTTATGGGATCCTGAAATGTTTGGAAAGACAATACGGACTGCAGCAGAATGTACCGAGATCGGGTCTCTAATCGTACACGCTGAAATCGACAGTACAATTGTCTTTGTTGGAAGAAAGGTAATCGCACAGATCACCCGGTCTATCATCGATAATGCAAGAAACTGCGGCAAGCCCGTAGCCTTTGTACTTAGAAGTGTAGGAACTCCCGAAGCCCGGCAGGTACTTCATGAGGAACAGGCGAAGTTTGTAAAACAAGGGCTTCCCCTCTATCCATCAATTTCCCGGGCTTCTAAAGCTATAGACAACCTCATACAATATAACCAGGGACTACCAGAAAAGTAAACCCATATTTTTTTAGCCTTATGAAACAGAAAGCATTCGCCAAGCTCCAACGGTGGTCAAATTTTAACGCGTGCAACTGTTTGAACATCTTAGTGAGCGTTAAGAAA
>JAUXFK010000233.1 GCA_030623035.1 Deltaproteobacteria bacterium
AAACTATCCCTTGATTTAAGAGTGCATCCGAATCAGTTTCTTTTATCACCCCAGCAGTTGCGTATCCAGCTAAAATAGTAAGTATAAGAAATATTTTGACGATAATCCGAAAGAATAATTTCATGGCACACCTCCTCAATTAGGTTAATATTAAAGGGAAACCATTTCTATTCCAGAGGGCGGGGTCGCTTCAAGAAAGAAGATAGATCAGATACGGAAACATTATTTCAATTACCACATTGTGGTTTTTTCTGTCAAGGTAATTTATCATTTTAATAGATTTCATCTTGCATATGGAAATAATCTGATGAACGCTGTGGGATTGATGGAAGGACAACTTAATTGGTGGGAAATATTTTTAAAGTTAGACAATCTTGCCAAAAACCAAATATCACTGAACCTGTGATTTAATTGAGACTATATGCAAAATTGTTAAACTACAGATACGTAGATGTAACCCCAACTCTGGCAAAAATCCAGATATCGTAATCTGATATCACAAGTTTTGAGGGTCGGTCAATTCTGCATAGATGTTTACAATATCTGTAATTTATGGATGGATATAAAACCTTTGATATATCAGATATCGGTAGTCTCGTGATAATCTCCTAAACCGCAAGATGCTGTAGAAAGGATTTTGAGGCTATTTGTTATATCTGGCTGTCAATTCCTTTTCATATTTCTCCACCCATCCATCCGCACTGCAGTCTTTGAAGATATCTATGGCTTTTTTAAGGGTCGCCTCAGCTTTTGTTTGATCCCCTTTTCGCTCAAGTAGTTCAGAATAAAAGGCATAATCCCTACCTAAACTCCACATGGTAGCATTTCTTTTATCCGCTTCGATAGCCTTCTTAATCCAGTCCTCTGCATCATTTATATGCTTGTCATCAATATGTAAGATAATCCAACCGATACGTCTAATCATACAGCCTTCATTGGTCGTTAAATTATTCTCTCTAACATAGCCATATAACGATTCCAAATCAAAATCCCTTTCGTCATTAATCACTTTTATCTTAGCAAAAGAAATTTTGCATAAGTTAATGAGAGAGGGCAAAAAGCCATAATGTTCCGATAGTGAAACTGCTTTGCCATAAGAATCCTGAGACTTTTGATATTTTCCCATATCAAAATAAGTATCTCCCAAACACCTTTGTGTTAATGACATCAGAAAAAAGTAATTGATCCTTTCAAAAAGATCGGTTGCCTTTAATAGATTCTCCTTTGCCTCATCTAAAAATCCCTTAAAATAAGAAGAATACCCATGAAAACAATGGGCAAATGCTTTTGAATATATATCACCGCTTTCTTCGGCTATCTGTAATGCCTCATTGCTGATTTGATAAGCAAGATCAATCCTTCCCTGAACTGCATAAATCCAATAACTCATAACACTTTTCATCACAGATATACCCCAAAGAGTGTTAGTCGCAACATTTATCTCCATCGCTTTTCCCATAAAGTAAAGGGCTTTTTCATATTCACATTTATGAGTTAACCAAAATCCTAACCAGTAATTTGTCTGCCATAAGGAAAGGTTGTCATTTTGCTTCTCCGCGATGTTTCGAGCATCTTCGAGATATTTAAAAGCTTTCGGATAATCCTCCTCAATCATATAGTAATAGGTTCCTATTATAGTATATATTTGAGAGATTCTCCTTTTAAGATCATGCTCCATAGCCAATTCAACTATCGGCTCAACAGTCTCCTTTGCTTTAAGGTGATAATTCATGTTTATGTAAAGAAGCCCAAGACTCGTCCTTGCATCGATAATTTTTTTTTGCACATCAGCGGACACCGGTAATTTTTCCAAACAGGATATTCTTTTCTCACCATAGGCAACGGCATCAACAAATGAAGCAGTTTCCACGGCTTTCTTAGCTGCTATCCTCGAATACTTAGCCCCCTTCTCATGATCTTCGCTTGTAATAAAATGTACGGCTAAGACTTCATATTGTTCTACAATATTATCTTTGTATAGGTCCTCTATAGCATTGCCTATCTTTTTGTGTAGCTTCTTTTTTCTCTTTGTTAAAATTGAATCATAAACCACTTCACGGGTGAGGGCATGTTTGAAAATATAAGTGGTTTCAGGATATATGCCTCTTTCGTAGAGAAGCTCTGAATCCTTTAAAACCGATAGGTGTGGTAGCAATTCTTCTTGCGATAAGCTCGTAACCCGTTCTATTAATTCATAGCTGAACTCCCTTTCAATCACAGAGCCGGTTTGAAGCAGTTCTTTAGCACCCTCAGGAAGTGAGTCCACCCTGGCCATGATGACATCTTGGATCGAAGAAGGGAGGGTCACCTCCTGAATATCTTTTGCCATGTAATATTGGTTGTCCCTTGTCTCAATGATCTTTAAATCTTTTAGAGATTTTACAAACTCTTCAATGAAAAAAGGGATCCCTTCTGTCTTTTCTAAAATCAGGTCTTCAAGGTCCCTGTCGATCTCCTCTGTGCCCAGCAGATTGGTTACCACTGCAAGGCTTTCCAGGTTGGATAGCCGATTCAACGTCACCTGGCTGTGATAGGATTTTGAACCCCAGGTGTGCACAAATTCCGGCCGGTAGGTGAAGATCATCAAAATTCTTGAACCTGGTATGCTTTCTAAAATATGTTTTAATAGATCTTCCGAGCTCTTATCCGTCCAGTGAAGGTCTTCATAGGACAGGATCAGCGGCCTAATCTCTGATCCTTTAAGGGTTATTCTCTTAACGGCTTCTATGATTTGATCCTTTTTTCCCTCAGGACTGAGGGAAAATTTATCAATACCACTTTCTTTTACTGAAAAAAGCTCCAGAAGATAAGGCAGTGTTGAATCTTCATCCGCTTTTACTATGTTGATTCCCTTTTTTATCTTTTCCTTGATCTCTGAATCCCTATCGCCTTGTCTAATATCGAAGTTAGCCTTCAGGATGTCTATGATTGAATAAAAGGCAACGCCCCGGCTGTAAGACAGGCACCTACCTTCCAAAAAGGCCACGTCTTCGCTGGAAACTGCCTTTCGGAACTCATATAAAAGCCTGGATTTGCCCACCCCAGCCTCAGCCACCAGAGAGACTGCCTGGCCTCGTCCTGCCTTGACGCGCTCGAAACTATCAAGCAACAGCTCCAACTCGCGTCTCCTTCCAATAAAAGGCGTCAGACCCCGGTCGGCACTTACGTCAAACCTGGTTCTACTTGTGCTGGGGGCTATCACCTGATAGGTCTTAACCGCTTCCTGCTTGCCCTTAATATCTTTTTCTCCCAGGGCCTCAAACAGGAATAATCCTTCAGTCAGTTTGTATGTTGCCTCAGTTACATAGGTGGTGCCCGGCGCTGCAAGGTTTTCTATCCTCGAGGCCAGATTCACCGTGTCCCCGACGGCTTTGAACTCCACCCGCAGGTCATTTCCAAGGGTGCCAACTACAACCGGACCGGTATGGATGCCGATACGCATTTTTAAAGGTGATTCAATATTTTTCCTTTGTTTTAATCCGTTGCTGAGTTTTGAAATCTCTCGGTGAATCGCCAGACTTGAACGAATCGCCCGCTGTGAGGCATCTTCCAGCGCAATGGGAGCTCCAAAAAGCGCCATGATTCCATCACCGGTCATCTCATTGACAGTACCTTCATAGTCGTGGACTTTGTGGATGAGAAGTTCATATATTTCATCCATTATAGTGTAGGCTTCTTCGGGACCAAGTCGTTCTGATAGCGCTGTGGAGCCTTGCATATCGCAGAACATCACCGTGACGTGCTTGCGTTCGCCTTCGATTCGGTCTCTTTGGGATAAGATTTTTTTGGTGAGGCCTTCAGGAAGATATTTTTGAATTTTTTCAATTTTCTGGTCAAAGGAGAGGTCTTTTGGAAGTTCCTCTGAGGGCTTCCGGAGATCGTGACCGCATTTATTGCAAAATTTGTAGCCAGGAGGAGGAGCCGATCCGCAACTTGGGCAACTCACCAACAGCGGTGCGCCACAATCCCCACAAAATACGGAATCATCAAGATTCTCAAACTGACACTTCGGGCATTGCATATTGGCGCCTCCCATTTAAGATAAACAGTTTGAATATTATTGAAGTGACACTGGATGGCTAAATTGAAATATCGTAAATACGACTTTGTGTCAAATCAGAGTGAATACTATATATTGTGGTTGGAACTTGAGGTGTTTTTTACAGATATCACCTGGCAAAAACCAAATAT
Source organism: Deltaproteobacteria bacterium (assembly GCA_030623035.1). Taxonomy (GTDB): domain Bacteria; phylum Desulfobacterota; class UBA8473; order UBA8473; family UBA8473; genus JAUXFK01. The sequence continues at coordinate 4,192 of JAUXFK010000233.1, forward strand.
CACCCGGGTGGTGATTAATTGAGAGTATCCGGACTTCGGCTAAATTTGTGATATGCTCTAAAATTAGCCCCAAATTTGACGGTGTCCCGGCTACATATAGCTTGCCAATAGCACAACTTTGC